>NZ_JBHYOW010000035.1:0-2638 GCF_042745575.1 Nocardiopsis sp. NPDC058789 | reverse complement strand
CTCCGAACTAACATATTAAGCCAGTATACACTCCGCTAGCGCTACGTGACTGGTTCAGGGCTGCGCCCCGAAACCCGCTAAAACCACTGACGCGCCTGCGGCTTGTCCAACACCGCGCCGAACGGGAAAAGATTTCCCGCCCGTCCCGGCGTTATCAGGAGGCCGGATTGGCAGACAAACGCAGCAAAATGCTCACCATGTGGGTGACCGAAGATGAGCACCGCCGTCTGCTGGAGCGCTGCGACGGTAAACAGCTCGCGGCCTGGATGCGGCAGACGTGCCTGGACGAGAAGCCCGCCCGAACCGGCAAACTTCCCTCGCTCTCGCCGGCGCTGCTTCGTCAGCTTGCCGGCATGGGGAACAACCTTAACCAGATTGCCCGGCAGGTTAACGGCGGTGGCGGCAGCGGGCACGACCGCGTGCAGGTTGTCGCCGCGCTGATGGCCATCGATGCCGGACTCGAGCGGCTGCGGCACGCCGTGCTGGAAAAGGGGGCAGACGATGATCGTTAAGTTTCACCCCCGGGGGCGCGGCGGTGGCGCCGGGCCTGTGGATTACCTGCTGGGCAAAGACCGCCAGCGCGAAGGTGCCAGCGTTCTGCAGGGGAAGCCGGAGGAAGTCCGGGAGCTTATCGACGCCTCGCCCTACGCCAAAAAATACACATCCGGCGTCCTGTCTTTTGCCGAACAGGACTTACCGCCCGGCCAGCGTGAAAAGCTGATGGCGAGCTTCGAGCGGGTTCTGATGCCCGGACTCGATAAAGACCAGTACAGCGTGCTGTGGGTTGAGCACCGGGACAAAGGGAGGCTGGAGCTGAACTTCCTGATCCCGAACACGGAGCTGCTGACCGGCAGGCGTCTCCAGCCGTATTACGACCGCGCCGACCGACCGCGCATCGATGCCTGGCAGACCATTGTGAACGGCAGGCTGGGGCTGCACGATCCAAACGCGCCGGAAAACCGGCGGGCGCTGGTCACGCCGTCCGCGCTGCCGGAAACGAAGCAGGAAGCCGCCCAGGCGATTACGCGGGGTTTACTGGCCTTAGCCTCGTCCGGGGAGCTGAAAACCCGTCAGGACGTCACTGAGGCGCTGGAAAGCGCTGGTTTTGAGGTGGTGCGCACTACAAAAAGCAGCATCAGCATTGCCGACCCGGACGGGGGGCGAAACATCCGACTGAAGGGAGCCATCTATGAACAGTCTTTTAACGCTGGCGAAGGACTTAGAGCAGAAATCGAAAGCGCAGCAGCAGAGTACCGGCGAGATGCTGAAAGCCGCATTCAGCGAGCACGAGAAGTCTGTCAGAGCGGAACTGAGCGAAAGCGAGAAGAGAATCAGCGCCGCCATCCTCGAGCACGACCGGAAGCTGTCCTCAGCCATGAGCCAGCGCACGAAAGGGATGCTGCGCATGGTCAGCCAGACGTGGCTGACCATCGTCCTGGTGTCCGCGCTGCTGATCGCTTCGAGCGCGGCCATTCTGTGGTGGCAGAGTCAGCAGATACTCGACAATTACACGACCATCCGGGAGCAGAAGAGCACGCAGGCTATGCTGTCCGATCGGAACAGCGGCGTGCAGCTCTCGACCTGCGGCGATCAGAGACGCCGCTGCGTGAGGGTGAACCCGGAAGCGGGACGGTTCGGAGAGGATTCGAGCTGGATGATACTGGCGGGGAAATAGCACATGACGGAGCTGGAAAAACAGTTGCTGAGCGCATTAGAGCAGCTACAGCAGGACTACTCGAAAAGGCTGGACGAGTGGGAGAACGCCTTCGCGGAATGGCGGACGATGTCTGGTCTTATGCAACGGGAGAACGCGGCGCTGAGCGAGCGCGTCACGGTCTTGAGCAGGCAGGTGCAGAGTTTGAGCGATCAGCTGCGCCGGTTGTCGCAAGGCTGAACGGAATCGAGGCGCACCGGGAGCAGCAGCGGGCGGCGCAGCACCAGAAAGCGCTGGAGCTGGAACGATCGCAGCGCCAGCGGACGTATGACGGTCCGTCGCTGTAACAAACCGGATAAAACGGGGGGGGCGGCGCAGATCCCCGCCGAAAGCCGGTGCCATTCACCCGGTTGCATGGCTATGCAGTCGGGTGAAATTTATCTGACGCGGAATGCGCGATTTAGTGGGGAGTTTACTGCCGGTTTTACCGGGCTGACGCCGCTTTCGCGCCGAACCCGCCCTGAGGCGGTGCCGGAAAGCACTGTTATGGTAAATGCGGAGTTAATGCATGCTCTTTTGACGTCACTTTTAAACTAAATTGACGTCCTGACGTCTAGTTAGTATTATTATTTTATACAAAAATACTGGATTTATAAACATGTCTTTGGCTCCTGGTGTTGTTCGTGACTCGATAATTGAATGTTTTTTAAGGCTTGGAAGAGAAGCTTCTATTGAGGAGATAACCAACGCTGTTTATTTGAAAATTGGAGAAATTTCAAAATCTTCTGTACGTTCATATCTGAGTTTAAATACCCCTGGTCTGTTCGAACGAGTAGATCGCGGTGTCTATCGCTTAAATGGTGATGCTGGTATTACTCCCTCCTTAGATTTGACGTCTTCACCTAAGGCTGTTGGGAAATCGACGATTTTTTTTGATGATGCAATTGAATGGTTAAAAAGGCAAAAAGATAATTCAATTCATGC
>NZ_JBHYOW010000034.1:0-5165 GCF_042745575.1 Nocardiopsis sp. NPDC058789 | reverse complement strand
ACCCACTCATCTCCCCCCTTCTGGTTCTCTACCCTCTGGCTCTGCGGGGGCCCAAAAAAACCCCCCCCCCCCCCGGGGGGGGGGGGGCCCCCCCGGGGGGGGGGGGGCCCCCCCCCCGCCGCGCTGAGCTGTGCGGAGTCAGCCCTCCGCCGAGGCCCGGCGCGCCACCGCCTCCAGATGGGAGCGCATGGAGGCGCGAAGGGCCTCGGGGTCGCCGGTCTCGAAGGCGGCGAGGATCGCGGTGTGCTCCGCGATCGCCTGGTCCATGTCCATCGTCCCGTGCTGGACGGTCTGTCGGAGCCGGTGGACGTGCGCGCTCAGGGATTCGGCCGACTGTGTCAGGAAACGGTTCCCCGCCGCCCTGATGATCGTCAGGTGGAACTCCCAGTCGGCGGCGAAGTAGTCGCGCAGGTCGGCGAAGTCGGGAGGGGTCTCGCCCGCTCCGCGCACCTCACGCACCCTGTGGGCCGCGAGGACGTGTTGGGCGTGGGCCACACGCAGCTCCGGCAGCAGGTCGTCGGAGTGCCCGGCGGCGCGCTCGACCGCCGCGACCTCGAGGATCGTGCGCATGTCGAAGAGCTCCTCCAGCTGTTCGGGCGTCATGGGCGGGGCGACCCGGTAGCCCTTGAGCGCCACGCGCGACACCAGGCCGGTGTGCTCCAGCTGGACCAGGGCCTCGCGCACGGGTGTGGGGGAGACGGCCATCTCGCGGGCGAGGGAGTCGATGCCCAGGGAGCTCCCCGGGGGTGCGGAGCCGTCGAGCAGCTTCTCCAGGATCGCGTCGTACACGCCGTCCCGAAGGGCGCGGCGGGCGACCACGGCGCCCTTCGTGGTTGAACCCCCGGTGGAGGTGGTCTCTCTTTTGTTCATCTCCACCAGATCCTAGCCCGACGGCTGCGTGACTCGTCGGTCAACTCTGTTCGGCATCGGAAAGATCCTATAGGGTCTATGATTCCAAGCCCGTCGGGTCATCCCACTCGACCCGCGCCGGGCTCGCACGGCCCCCAGGACCGACCCCCGGAGACGACGATGCCCCATACCGCGCAGGACTGGCCGATCGGTGCCGCGCTCCTCCAGTTCCCCGACACCGCACCGGACGGCACGCCGGTGCAGGACGCACCGGCGGCGACGTGGTCCGCCGTACTGAACGAGGTGGCCGCCGAGGGGTTCGCCCACGTGGACCTCACCGACCGCTGGCTGCGTCCGGGGGACCTCTCCCATGAGCGCCTGAGCGAACTGGCCCGCACCCTCGGGGCCCACGACCTCGGCGTCTCCGCGATCTCCGTGACACGCCGCAGCGTGATCGACCCCGACCCGGCCGTCGCCCAGGACAACCTCGACTACCTGCTGCGCACCGTCGACGCCGCCGCCGAGTTGGGCACCACCGTCGTGTGCGCCGGACTGCACCGGCCCCTGACCCTGGCACAGCGGCGGGCCCTCTGGTTCTGGCACGAGCCCGGCGGCGCGGACCCGGTGGACGACGAGCGCACCTGGTCGCTGGCGGTCGAGCGCCTGCGCATCGCCGGTGAACGCGCGGCCCGACACGGGCTGCGCCTGTCCTTGGAGATGTACGAGGACACCTACCTCGGCACCCCGGAGAGCGCGGTCCGCATGGTCCGCGACATCGGACTCCCCAACGTGGGGATCAACCCCGACATCGGCAACCTGGTCCGTCTGCACCGTCCCATGCCGCACTGGGAGGAACTGCTGGTCCCGGTCCTGCCGTACGTCAACTACTGGCACGTGAAGAACTACCACCGCGACTTCGACCCCGCGACCGGTGCCTACTTCACCGTGCCCGCCCCGCTGGAGGGCGGTGTCATCGACTACCGGAGGGCGTTCGAGCTCGTGTTGGGAGCCGGGTTCGACGGTCCGGTCTGCACCGAGCACTACGGAGGCGACGGGCTGGGGGTCTCGGCGCGCAACCGTGAGTACGTGCGCCGCCTCCTCGCCGTCAAACTCCCCGTGGCGGCCCAGGCCGGAGAGGAGGCTCGGGCATGACGCTCCTGGTCAACGACCCGGCGGACTTCGCGGCCGAGGCGCTCGCGGGATTCGGCGCGGCGCACCCGGACGAGGTCCGCGTCATCCACGGAGGAGCGGTGCGGGCCTCCGCCACCCCGCACGGACAGGTCGCCACGGTCCTCGGCGGCGGCACCGGCCACTACCCGGCGTTCGCGGGCTGGGTCGGCCCCGGGTTCGCGCACGGGGCCGCCTGCGGCAACATCTTCTCCTCGCCCTCCGCCTCCCAGATCTGTTCCGTCGCGCGCGCGGCGGAGAACGGCGGCGGCGTGGTCCTCGGCTTCGGGAACTACGCGGGCGACGTGCTTCACTTCGGGCAGGCGGCTGAGCAGCTGAGGGCCGAGGGGATGGACGTCCGCGTCCTCGCGGTCACCGACGACGTCGCCTCCGGGCCCGCGGACGAGACCGCCCTGCGCAGAGGCATCGCCGGTGACCTCACGGTCCTGAAGATCCTGGGCGCGGCGGCGGAGGCGGGGCTCGGTATCGCGGAGGTCCACCGCGCCGGGGCCAGGGCCAACGCCGCCACCCGGTCCCTGGGTCTGGCCTTCGACGGCTGCACGCTCCCGGGCGCGGACCGGCCCCTGTTCACGGTGGACGCCGGCCGGATGGGGGTGGGACTGGGCATCCACGGTGAGCCCGGCATCGAGCAGCGCCCCCTGCCGACCGCGGACGAGGTCGCCGACCTGTTGGTGGACGGTGTGCTGGCCGAATGCGGCGCGGCCGCCGGGGCCGTCGGCGGCTCCGAGCGCGTGGCCCTGATCCTCAACGGACTCGGCGCCACCAAGTACGAGGAGCTGTACGTCGTCCACCGCAGGGTGAGCGAACGGCTCGCCGCCGAGGGCCTCACCGTCGTCGCCCCGGTCGTGGACGAACAGATCACCAGTCTGGGCATGGCAGGGCTCTCCCTGACCCTCACCTTCCTCGACCCCGAACTGGAGCGGCTCTGGAGGGCCCCCGCCGTGACACCCGCCTTCCGGCGCGGCCACCTCCCGCCCCGCCCTGCACGCACCGACGACCTCGCCGCGGCCCGGCGGACCCCGCCGGTCACCCCAGGGGACGCACCCTCACGGGCGCTCGGGGCGCTGATCGCCCAGGCGCTGGGAACCGTGCGTGACACCGTCGCGACCCACGAGCACGAACTCGGCGCTATCGACGCCGTCGCCGGGGACGGTGACCACGGCATCGGTATGCGGCGCGGGGCGGAGGCCGCAGTCGGGGCCGCGGAGCGGGCCGTCGTGCTCGGTGCCGGAGCGCGCACCGTCCTGACGCGCGCGGGTGCCGCGTGGTCGGAGAGCGCGGGCGGCACGTCGGGCGCTCTCTGGGGAGCGGCACTGACCGCCTTGGGCTCGGCGCTCGGAGACAACGGGAGGGTCGGACCCGAACGCGCCGTGACGGGTGCCAGGGCCGCGGTCGACGCCGTGGTGCGCCTCGGCGGGGCCAGCCCCGGCGACAAGACGCTCGTCGACGCGGCCCTGCCCTTCGTGGACCGGTGGGCTTCGGCCCTCGGTGACGCGGGCCCGGACGCGGCCTGGGCCGAGGGAGCCGCCGCCGCGCGCCGCGCGGCCGACGCCACGGCCTCGATCCCGGCCCGGCTGGGACGGGCCCGGGCACACGGAGACAACAGCCTCGGCACCCCCGACGCCGGGGCGGTCTCCTTCTCGCTGATCGTCACCGCGCTGACCCCCCTCTTCCAGCGGGACACACACCCCCGACACACACCCGACCTCCAAGAGGAGAACCACTGATGCTGATGCGCGTCGCCGTCGGCTCCGACATCGCGGGCTTCGACTACAAGGAGGTCTTCAAGGCGGACCTCACATCCCACACCGGAGTGGCGGAGGTGATCGACGTCGGGGTCGCCTCCGACCAGGACACCGACTACCCGCACGTGGCGGTCGAGGCGGCACGCCTGGTCGCCGAGGGCCGGGTCGACCGGGCCGTGCTCGTGTGCGGCACCGGCCTCGGCGTGGCCATCGCCGCCAACAAGGTGCCCGGGGTGCGCGCCGTCACCGCCCACGACTCGTTCTCGGTCGAACGGTCGGTCCTGTCCAACGACGCCCAGGTGCTCTGCCTCGGCCAGCGGGTGGTCGGGATCGAACTGGGCCGCAGACTGGTGCGCGAGTGGCTGACCTACAGCTTCGACACGTCCTCGCCCTCCGCCGGGAAGGTGGCGGCGCTGTCCTCCTACGAGCCGGGCGCGGGGTCGTCCGGGAGCGGAGCCTCGGGCCGGTGAGTCGGCCCGAGCTCTGGATCGGCACCAGTTTCAAGATGACCAAGACCCGGGTGCAGGCCGTCGCCTACGCGCGACGCCTGCTCGCGGAGGTCGGCGCGGGCGTGCCGGGGGTCACCGCCTTCGTCATTCCCCCGGCGACGGCCCTGGCCGAGGTGTCGGCCGTCCTCGGGGCGGGTCCCGTCCTGACCGGTGTCCAGAACGCCCACTGGGAGGACGAGGGCGCCTGGACCGGAGAGCTGTCGGTGCCGCAGGCGGCCGACGCCGGGGCCCGGATCGTGGAGATCGGCCACTCGGAGCGGCGCGCGCACTTCGGCGAGACGGACGCGACCGTGCGCCGCAAGGTCCGCGCCGCCCTACGCCACGGGCTGACCCCGCTGGTGTGCTGTGGCGAGAGCGCGGAGGTCCTCGCGCGGGGCGGCTCCGTGGACCACGTGCTCGGGCAGGTGGAGTCCGCCCTCGGTGGCCTCCCCTCCGGTCCCGGCGGCCTCGAGGAAGTGCTGGTCGCCTACGAGCCGATCTGGGCGATCGGGGAGCACGGCCGGGAGCCGCGTCCGGAGGAGGTCGCCGCCGTGCACGGGGCCCTCGCCGCGGAGTGGGGCGACCGCGTCAGGGCCGTCCTGTACGGCGGATCGGTCACCACCGGCAACGCGGCCGACCTGCTGCGGGTCCCCGGCGTGGGCGGACTCTTCGTCGGCCGCTCGGCCTGGGAGATCGAGGGCTACCTGGATCTCCTGGCGACCGGGCGGCGCCATGCCGACGCGACGGGCTGAGTCGCGCGGCCGGTCCCGGCGGCGGGGGGGGGGGCCCCCCCCCCCCCCCCCCCCCCCGGGGGGCCCCCCCGGGGGCCCCCCCCCCCCCCCGGGCGGAGAACAGCCCCCGGGGAGCCAAACCCGCGCGGGGCGGCACCCCCCCC
>NZ_JBHYOW010000033.1:1499-5456 GCF_042745575.1 Nocardiopsis sp. NPDC058789 | reverse complement strand
TCTGGCGCTTGTACGGGAAGAGCGATTGTTTCTTGAGAACTCAACAGCGCGTGTTTGATTTTCTTTAAGCCATGTTTGTTTTGGCCCCGACGCACTTCGGTGCGTAGGGTTCCTTTGATTAACCAACGCGAGTTGGTTGGTCAGGATTTCTTCTAGGTTTACTCGCCCCAGGCTGACCGCGAGGTCGCCGGGACGGGTTGTTTGACCTTTATGGAGAGTTTGATCCTGGCTCAGGACGAACGCTGGCGGCGTGCTTAACACATGCAAGTCGAGCGGTAAGGCCCTTCGGGGTACACGAGCGGCGAACGGGTGAGTAACACGTGAGCAACCTGCCCCTGACTCTGGGATAAGCGGTGGAAACGCCGTCTAATACCGGATACGACCCACCACCTCATGGTGGAGGGTGGAAAGTTTTATCGGTCAGGGATGGGCTCGCGGCCTATCAGCTTGTTGGTGGGGTAACGGCCTACCAAGGCGATTACGGGTAGCCGGCCTGAGAGGGCGACCGGCCACACTGGGACTGAGACACGGCCCAGACTCCTGCGGGAGGCAGCAGTGGGGAATATTGCACAATGGGCGAAAGCCTGATGCAGCGACGCCGCGTGGGGGATGACGGCCTTCGGGTTGTAAACCTCTTTTACCACCAACGCAGGCTCCACGTTCTCGTGGGGTTGACGGTAGGTGGGGAATAAGGACCGGCTAACTACGTGCCAGCAGCCGCGGTAATACGTAGGGTCCGAGCGTTGTCCGGAATTATTGGGCGTAAAGAGCTCGTAGGCGGCATGTCGCGTCTGCTGTGAAAGACCGGGGCTTAACTCCGGTTCTGCAGTGGATACGGGCATGCTAGAGGTAGGTAGGGGAGACTGGAATTCCTGGTGTAGCGGTGAAATGCGCAGATATCAGGAGGAACACCGGTGGCGAAGGCGGGTCTCTGGGCCTTACCTGACGCTGAGGAGCGAAAGCATGGGGAGCGAACAGGATTAGATACCCTGGTAGTCCATGCCGTAAACGTTGGGCGCTAGGTGTGGGGACTTTCCACGGTTTCCGCGCCGTAGCTAACGCATTAAGCGCCCCGCCTGGGGAGTACGGCCGCAAGGCTAAAACTCAAAGGAATTGACGGGGGCCCGCACAAGCGGCGGAGCATGTTGCTTAATTCGACGCAACGCGAAGAACCTTACCAAGGTTTGACATCACCCGTGGACCTGTAGAGATACAGGGTCATTTAGTTGGTGGGTGACAGGTGGTGCATGGCTGTCGTCAGCTCGTGTCGTGAGATGTTGGGTTAAGTCCCGCAACGAGCGCAACCCTTGTTCCATGTTGCCAGCACGTAATGGTGGGGACTCATGGGAGACTGCCGGGGTCAACTCGGAGGAAGGTGGGGACGACGTCAAGTCATCATGCCCCTTATGTCTTGGGCTGCAAACATGCTACAATGGCCGGTACAATGGGCGTGCGATACCGTAAGGTGGAGCGAATCCCTTAAAGCCGGTCTCAGTTCGGATTGGGGTCTGCAACTCGACCCCATGAAGGTGGAGTCGCTAGTAATCGCGGATCAGCAACGCCGCGGTGAATACGTTCCCGGGCCTTGTACACACCGCCCGTCACGTCATGAAAGTCGGCAACACCCGAAACTTGTGGCCTAACCCTTCGGGGAGGGAATGAGTGAAGGTGGGGCTGGCGATTGGGACGAAGTCGTAACAAGGTAGCCGTACCGGAAGGTGCGGCTGGATCACCTCCTTTCTAAGGAGTCTTTGAAGACCAACACCTTTCTATCGTTGGTCGGACTCGAAAGTGGACCTCACACCCTTCGGGGTGGTGGGGAGTGGCTGAAGAAAATTGGACTTTGCTCCCGGCGACTAGAAGCGTCGGGGGGCGCGCTGTTGGGTATCTGAGGAAGCAATCCTTGTGGTTGGTTCCCGCTACCACCTCCAGTAACTCCCACGATCTGAGCCCTTTCGGGGTTTGGGTTTGTGGTTTGAGGTAGGGGAGTTTGTGGTTGGTGTTTTGATTTGTGAATAGTGTGCGCGAGCATCTTATTATCTGTAGTGGCCAAGTGATAGTGGCACACGGTGGATGCCTTGGCATCAGGCGCCGATGAAGGACGTGGGAGGCCACGATAGGCCGCGGGGAGCTGTCAACCGAGCTTTGATCCGCGGGTGTCCGAATGGGGAAACCTAGCCCGAGTTGTGTCGGGTTGCCGCTACCTGAATGTATAGGGTAGTTGGTGGTGACGCGGGGAAGTGAAACATCTCAGTACCCGTAGGAAGAGTAAACAACAGTGATTCTCCTAGTAGTGGTGAGCGAACGGGGAAGAGGCTAAACCGTGCGCGTGTGATAGACGACAGTCGTTGCGTGTGCGGGGTTGTGGGATGCATCTTTTCAGGTCTGTCGGCCTGGAGCGCTGATGATTTTTCTAGCTGAATCCGTTGGGAAGCGGTACCGGAGTGGGTGAGAGTCCCGTAGGTGAAGGAAGAGTCTAGGTGTTGATGTTCTCCCGAGTAGCGCGGAGCCCGAGAAATTCCGTGTGAATCTGGCAGGACCACCTGCTAAGCCAAAATACGTCCTGATGACCGATAGTGCACTAGTACCGTGAGGGAAAGGTGAAAAGTGCCCCGGTGAGGGGTCGTGAAATAGTACCTGAAACCGTGTGCTGTCAAGCCGTCAGAGCTGGGTCTTGTACCTGGTGATGGCGTGCCTTTTGAAGAATGAGCCTGCGAGTCATGGTGTGTGGCGAGGTTAACCCGGGTGGGGTAGCCGTAGGGAAACCGAGTCTGAATAGGGCGTTTGAGTCGCATGCTGTGGACCCGAAGCGGAGTGATCTACCCATGTCCAGGGTGAAGCGGGGGTAAGACCTCGTGGAGGCCCGAACCCACCAGAGTTGAAAATCTGGGGGATGAGGTGTGGGTAGGGGTGAAAGGCCAATCAAACTCCGTGATAGCTGGTTCTCCCCGAAATGCATTTAGGTGCAGCGTCGCGTGTTTCTTGCTGGAGGTAGAGCTACTGTTTGGCTGATGGGCCCTACAAGGTTACTGACGTCAGACAAACTCCGAATGCCGGTTAAGTGAAGCGTGGCAGTGAGACTGCGGGGGATAAGCTTCGTAGTCGAGAGGGAAACAGCCCAGATCATCAGCTAAGGCCCCTAAGCGTGTGCTAAGTGGGAAAGGTTGTGGAGTTGCTGAGACAACCAGGAGGTTGGCTTAGAAGCAGCCATCCTTTAAAGAGTGCGTAATAGCTCACTGGTCAAGTGGTTCTGCGCCGATAATGTAGCGGGGCTTAAGTACACCGCCGAAGCTGTGAAGTCCAAGTTTAGACTTGGGTTGGTAGGGGAGCGTCGTGCATCCAGTGAAGCTGCCGAGTGATCGAGTGGTGGAGGGTGTGCGAGTGAGAATGCAGGCATGAGTAGCGAAAGCAACGTGAGAAACGTTGCCGCCGATTGACTAAGGGTTCCTGGGGCAGGTTAATCCGCCCAGGGTGAGTCTGGACCTAAGGCGAGGCCGACAGGCGTAGTCGATGGATAACGGGTTGATATTCCCGTACCCGTGCACGAGCGTCCAGTATCGAATCAGGTGATGCTAACCACGCTGGTTCTTGGTGGTCCCTTCGGGGAGTGCCTCTGAACTGGTCTGGGACCCGAGCTTGTAGTAGGTAAGTGATGGGGTGACGCAGGAGGGTAGCTCTACCCGGCGGTGGTTGTCCGGGGGTAAGCGTGTAGGCCGAGGGGTAGGCAAATCCGCCTCTCATGAAGGCTGAGACGTGATGCCGAGCCGTTTTTGGTGAAGTGAGTGATCCCATGCTGTCGAGAAAAGCCTCTAGCGAGTTCGTGTGTGGCCAGTACCCTAAACCGACGCAGGTGGTCAGGTAGAGAATACCGAGGCGTTCGGGTGAACCATGGTTAAGGAACTCGGCAAATTGTCCCCGTAACTTTGGGAGAAGGGGAGCCCTGTCTGGTGACGGTCT
>NZ_JBHYOW010000033.1:0-1402 GCF_042745575.1 Nocardiopsis sp. NPDC058789 | reverse complement strand
CTATACGGCCTGAGCTGGGTGGGGTCGCAGATAGCGGGGGGAAGCGACTGTTTATTAAAAACACAGGTCCGTGCGAAGTCGTAAGACGCTGTATACGGACTGACGCCTGCCCGGTGCTGGAACGTTAAGAGGACTGGTTAGTGGGTTTCGGCCTGCGAAGCTAGGAATCTAAGCGCCAGTAAACGGCGGTGGTAACTATAACCATCCTAAGGTAGCGAAATTCCTTGTCGGGTAAGTTCCGACCTGCACGAATGGCGTAACGACTTCCCCACTGTCTCAACCATGGGCCCGGTGAAATTGCACTACGAGTAAAGATGCTCGTTTCGCGCAGCAGGACGGAAAGACCCCGGGACCTTCACTATAGCTTGACATTGGTGTTTGGGATGGTTTGTGTAGGATAGGTGGGAGCCTGTGAGACTGTCACGCTAGTGGCGGTGGAGGCGTTGGTGAAATACCACTCTGACTGTTTCGGGCATCTAACTTTGGACCGTGATCCGGTTCGGGGACAGTGTCTGGTGGGTAGTTTAACTGGGGCGGTTGCCTCCCAAAGAGTAACGGAGGCGCCCAAAGGTTCCCTCAGCCTGGTTGGTAATCAGGTGTTGAGTGTAAGTGCACAAGGGAGCTTGACTGTGAGACGGACGTGTCGAGCAGGAGCGAAAGCTGGGACTAGTGATCCGGCACCGGCGTGTGGAAGCGGTGTCGCTCAACGGCTAAAAGGTACCCCGGGGATAACAGGCTGATCTTCCCCAAGAGTCCATATCGACGGGATGGTTTGGCACCTCGATGTCGGCTCGTCGCATCCTGGGGCTGGAGTTGGTCCCAAGGGTTGGGCTGTTCGCCCATTAAAGCGGCACGCGAGCTGGGTTTAGAACGTCGTGAGACAGTTCGGTCCCTATCCGCTGTGCGCGTTGGAGACTTGAGAAGGGCTGTCCCTAGTACGAGAGGACCGGGACGGACGAACCTCTGGTGTGCCAGTTGTCCTGCCAAGGGCATGGCTGGTTGGCTACGTTCGGGAGAGATAACCGCTGAAAGCATCTAAGCGGGAAGCTTGCTTCGAGATGAGGTCTCCTGCCTCCTTGAGAGGGTAAGACTCCCTGTAGACGACAGGGTTGATAGGCCGGGTGTGGAAGCCTTGTGAGGGGTGGAGCTGACCGGTACTAATAGGTCGAGGGCTTGTCCGCTGCAGATAATTGGATGTTCGCGCACACTTGTTCACGGAGCTTGCTCGTGACTGTCATTCCCTTGCGGGGTTGAGTGGTGGTTGTGGGTGTTGGTTTCCGTGGTGGTTTTGGCAGGAGGGTCACACCCGGTCTCATTCCGAACCCGGTCGTTAAGTCTCCTTGCGCTGATGGTACTGCCCTGTGATGGGGTGGGAGAGTAGGTCGCCGCCACGGTTTTTCTT
>NZ_JBHYOW010000032.1:0-8381 GCF_042745575.1 Nocardiopsis sp. NPDC058789 | reverse complement strand
TTTTTAAACACTCTTTCTGTGGCGGGCCGCGTCTTTTTTTTAACACCCACGGGCTTTGGTTGGGGGGGGTCTTGCCGCCGCCCGGGTCCGGGGGGGGGGGGCCCTGGGCCCCCCCGCCCTCGGTGTCGTCCGGATCGATCCATCCGCATGCCTTACGCCCCGTTTGGCTACTCTGTGTTAATAATTATGTGCAGAAAGTCATTTTCGTGCTGCCATGCGGAGGAGGAACACCATGGCCGTGCCAGCTGCGGTGTCGGCGTTGGGGCTGGCGGCGTTGATCGCCCTGCCCGGTCAACCGGTCCAGACGGACGAGGGTCCGGTGCCCGGTGCCGGGAGCCTGCACGTCACCGTCCAGGGGGCGTCGGAGGAACGGCTGCGCCCGGGCGACCGGGTGGAGTACACGATCCGGGTCCGCAACGCCGGTGACGAGGCGCTGCCGGACGCACGCGTGGTGCAGTTCCTGCCTCCCTCGATGAGCTACGTCTCCGGAGCCCCCGAAGGAGTGGAGGCGGGCCGGGCCGAGTGGGTGCGCCCCCTCGAGCCCGGGGAACGGGTGATCCTCAACGTGGTCGGTGAGCTCACCGAGGTGCCGGAGGGCGCCCAGCAACCGGTCTCCACCGTCTGCCTGCGCCCCGCGGCCGACGCCTCGCTGTCCTCCTGCGCCTCCACCGTCCACCAGGTCCAGCGGATCCTGCCGATGGTGTGGGTGGTGGCCGGACTGCTCGCCGTGGCCGCCGTCGCGATCGCCGTGGGCGGATACCTGCGCTACCGGGGTACGCGCGGTCCCCGGCCCGAACCCGAGCCCCCGAGCAACCACAGCCCGGGCTCGGTGCCCAACCTGCGGACCTTCCCGGGGAGGGCACCCGTCTACCAGCTGGATGCCCACAGGTGACGGGAACACACGGGAGCGGGGCCGGGGAGAATCCTCCCCGGCCCCGCTCCCGTGTGTGCGGATCAGTCCAGTTCGGTGCGGCGACGCCTGCCGACGAACAGGGCGGCGCCACCGACGGCCGCGCTCAGCAGGCCCGCCACCGCCGGGACGACCGCTCCGGCCCCGGTGGCGGCCAGGGTCGGCGGGGCGGTCGGCGGAGTGTTCGAGCCCTCCGGCGGGCCGGGCGTGGGTGAGGGACTCTCACCGGGGGAGGGCGACGGGCGCGGTGACTCGCTCGGGCTGGGCGAGGGCGAGGGCGTCGGGCTCGGAGTGGGCGACGGGCTGGGGTACCCGGGCGTCGGCTCCGGGTGGCCCGGGGTCGCGTAGCCCGGCTCCGGTTCCGCGTACCCCGGTGCCTGACCCTCCTGTGCGTGCCCGGACCCCGGTTCGGGCTTCGCCTCCGGTGCCGCGTACCCGTGGTCTCCGCTCTTGGCGGGCTTCTCGTGTTCGTCGTCCTTCGCGGGCTCGTCGTGCCCGTACCCCGTCTCGTCGGAGGGGGCGTGCCCGTGGTCTCCGCTCTTGGCGGGTCGGTCATCGTCCTTCGCGGGCTCGTCGTACCCGTACCCCGTGTCTTCGGGGGTCGCGTAGCCGTAGCCCTCGCTCGTTGAGGGCCCGCCGTTCCTGGGTCCCTCGGGCGGGGCATCCGCGTACCCGTGTCCACCGTGGGTCCCGGGCACGCCCTGGGCCCGGACCGGTGGTGTCTCCACGGGTGGGAGGAACCCGCTCTCCGCCCGCTCCGTGCCGACCCCCTCGGCCTCGCCGGTGAACGCGCTGACCTCCTGGGAGATCGGGGCCCCTTCGGCGGCATCGGTGGCCAGTGCCGTACCGGTGCCCCAGACGAGGGGGAGGGCGACCACCGTCGCGGCGCCCAGTGCGCACAGAGCGCCCTTCCCGGTGGAGCCGGATCGTGCCTCGTCACGCTGGTGTGACTTCTTTGAGTGATGAGTCATGCGCACATTGTGGTCAACTTCTGTGGCGGAAGTCCAAAACGGCACGGAACGTGGAGGGAAAATTCGGGCGCGGTTGCACGAAAGGGCCGCACCCCCGCGGGGTACGGCCCAGTTCACGGTCCGAGCGTCAGCTCAGCTCGCCCAGCGCCTTCTCGGCCTCGGCCAACCAGGACCGACGGGCCTCCAGCGCGGCCTCGTGCTCCTTGATCCGCCGGGCGTCGTTGTTGGCCCTGGCCTTCTCCAGCTTGGCCTCCAGGCCCGCGATCGCCGTCGACAGCTGCTCCACGGTGTCCTTCGCACGGGCACGAGCCTCGGGGTTCGTACGCTCCCACTCGGCGTCCTCGGCACGGCGCACGCCGTCCTCGATCTGCCGGAACGCGCCCTCCATCTGGTCGCGCACGTCACGCGGCAGGTCGCCCGCCTCCTCCCAGGCCTCCTGGAAGTCCCGCAGGCGGGCGCGGGCCCGGCGCGGGTCGGTGATGCCGGGGATCTCGGCCCGGGCCTCGGCCAGGATGCGCTCCTTGGCCTCCGCGTTCACCCGCAGCTCGGCGTCACGCTCGGCGAAGGTCGCGTTGCGGGCGTCGAAGAAGGTGTCCTGCGCGGCCTTGAAGCGGGTCCACAGCTTGTCCTCGCTGGCCCGGTCCGCCCGGCCCGTGGCCTTCCACCGCTGCATCAGGTCGCGGTAGGCGCGCGCCGTCGGCCCCCAGTCGGTGGAGTGGGACAACGCCTCGGCCTCGGCGACGATGCGCTCCTTCTCGGAGCGCACCCCCTCCCGCTGCTGGTCCAGGTTGGCGAAGTAGGTCTTGCGCCGCTTGGAGAAGGAGTTGCGGGCGGCGGACATACGCTTCCACAGCGCCTGCTCGGTGGGGCGGTCGGCCCGGGGGGCCTTCTTCCACTCCTCGATGAGCTGGAGCATCCGCTCGCCACCGGACTTCCAGTGCGTGGTCTCGGCGGCGACCCGCTCGGCCTCCGCGACGATCCGCTCCTTGACCTCGCGGGCCTGGCCCCGGGCCTCCTCCTGCGCCTGCTTCTGCTCGACCTTGCGCTCCTCCGCGCGGCCGGTCAGGGCGTCCAGGCGTGCGATGAGCGACTCCAGGTCACCGACCGCGTTCGCGTCCGTGATGGTCGAACGCAGCTTCTCGATGGTGGTCATCGCGGCGGAGGCGGACAGGTCGGTGCTGCGGAGGCGCTTCTCCAGCAGCTCCACCTCGGTGACCAGAGAGTCGTACTTGCGCCGGAAGAAGGCCAGGGCCTCCTCCGGGGCGCCCGCCTGCCACGATCCGACGACCCGTTCGCCTTCACCTGTGCGCACGTAGACCGTGCCGTCATCGTCTACGCGGCCCCAAGGGTCCGTGGTCACCGTGTCCTCCTGCTGTCATGAACCCGGCCGGTCGGGGTCGGGTTCGGGTCGTCGCGGCGGTACCGCGCCTGTTCGTGATGGGAACCACCGTGCACCAGCACGATATCCATACGTTTCGGCGGACAACGACGCGCCGTGTCTCACATCAACGCAGCCCGGGGGTTCTGGTCCCGCTGCCATGCCGTCGGCCGGGCCGGTCACCCGCCTCGGAAGGGGAGGCGCAGGTCGAGGGCCTCGATCAACACGACGACGCTGACCAATATGGCACTACCGCGCGCCCAGGCAAAGAGCCCGGCCGCGCGCGGTGATCGAATGGTGATCAAACGCCAGCCCGGAGAACCCGCCGGTTGGCCCGCCCAGACGCGGCTCGGTAGGCTCTGCGGCTGGGGGACCCGAGCTCCGGCCGAGGTCGGGGGGTTCCCGGACAGCAGAAGCCACCAGGACAGGACGATCACCGCCGTGCTCATCGCCGCGCTTCCCACCGGGCCCCTCTCCGCGAACTGCTACGTGCTGGCTCCCGCCCCCGGAGGCGCCTGCGTCATCGTCGACCCTGGTCAGGGAGCCACTCCCCAGGTCGCCAAGGCCCTGGCCGAACACGACCTCACCCCGGCCGCGATCCTGCTCACCCACGGCCACTTCGACCACGTCTGGTCGGCCGCCGAACTCCAGGACGAGCACGGGATCCCGGTCCACCTGCACGGCTCCGACCGGGGCCTGCTCACCGAACCGGCCGCCGGAGTCGACGCCGGTTTCGCCGCCCAGCTGCGGATGCTCCTGGGCCCCGGCCCCTACCCCGAACCCGACCAGCTGGTCGAGGTGACGGACGGCCAGATCCTCACCCTGGGAGGGATGGAGTTCACAGTCGAACACACCCCCGGCCACACCCCGGGTTCGGTCGTCTACCTCACGCGCACCGGTGACGGAGTGCCGGTGATGTTCGCCGGGGACCTGGTCTTCGCGGGATCGATCGGACGCACCGACTTCCCCGGCGGCGACGGCGACGCGATGAACGCCAGCCTCGCCCGCACCGTCCTGGGACGGGGTGACGACACCCAGATCCTGCCCGGCCACGGGCCCGCGACCACGGTCGAGCGCGAGCGCGCCACCAACCCGTACCTGCGCGGGGTCGCGAGCTGACCGTCGCCCGCCGTCGTGATCCAGGGGACCGGCCGGTGCCGTTGGCGGTAGGATTCCAGTTGTTCAAGGGGCGACGCCCCGCCCCCGCCGGACCCGGTCTCGGGCTCACCGGCATCCTCGCTCAGCCGCGTAGTTAGTGGACTTGGTAACTCATGCATCGTTACAGGACTCATTCGTGTGGTCAGCTCCGTGAGGAGCACGTCGGGCAGCAGGTGCGCCTCTCTGGCTGGGTGCACAACCGCCGGGATCTCGGTGGTCTGCTCTTCGTCGACCTGCGCGACCACTACGGTGTCACGCAGCTCATGGCCCGCCCCGAGTCCCCGGTGTTCGAGGAGCTCAGCCGCATCTCCAAGGAGTCGGTGATCCAGGTCACGGGCGTGGTGGCGGCGCGCAGCGCGGAGAACGTCAACCCCAACCTGCCCACCGGCGCGATCGAGATCGAGGCGTCGGAGGTGGAGGTCCTCGGCACCACCGAGGAGCTGCCGCTGACGGTCTTCCCCGAGGACAACACGTCCGAGGAGCGCCGTCTCACCTACCGCTTCCTCGACCTGCGCCGCGAGCGCATGCACCGCAACGTCATGCTGCGCTCGCAGGTGGTGGCCTACATCCGCCAGAAGATGACGGAACTGGGCTTCAACGAGTTCCAGACCCCCATCCTCACGAGCTCCAGCCCCGAGGGGGCCCGCGACTTCCTGGTGCCCTCCCGCCTGCACCCGGGGGAGTTCTTCGCCCTCCCGCAGGCGCCCCAGCAGTTCAAGCAGCTGCTGATGATCGCCGGGTTCGACCGCTACTTCCAGATCGCGCCCTGCTTCCGCGACGAGGACAGCCGCGCCGACCGCTCGCCCGGCGAGTTCTACCAGCTCGACGTCGAGATGAGCTTCGTCGAGCAGGAGGACGTCTTCGAGGTCATCGAGAAGGTCATGACCGACGTCTTCCGGGAGTTCTCCACCGACTGGGAGATCACCTCGCCCTACCCGCGCATCGCCTACCGCGACGCGCTGGAGTGGTACGGCACCGACAAGCCCGACCTGCGCGTGCCCATGAAGATGCTCGATGTCACCGAGCTGTTCGGCCGGACCGACTTCCGCGCCTTCGCGGGCAAGAAGGTCCGGGCCCTGGCCGTCCCGAAGGTCGGGGACAAGCCCCGCAAGTTCTTCGACGGGATCGGTGACTACGCCGTCGAGCAGGGCGCCAAGGGCCTGGCCTGGCTGAAGGTCGGGGAGAACGGTGAGCTCACGGGCCCCATCGCCAAGTTCGTCACCGAGATCTCCGACGAACTGCTCCAGACCCTGGGCGCCGGTCCCGGCCACGGCCTCTTCTTCTGCGCCAGTGAGGACGAGGACGAGATCAACCGGATCATGGCCCCCGTCCGCGTCGAGGCCGGCCGCCGCGCCGACCTCGCGGAGGAGAAGGTCTACCGCTTCTGCTGGATCGTCGACTTCCCGATGTTCGAGCGCTCCGACGACGGCCACATCGAGTTCAGCCACAACCCGTTCTCCATGCCCCAGGGCGGGATGGACGCGCTGGAGAACAAGGACCCGCTGGACATCCTCGCCTGGCAGTACGACATCGTCTGCAACGGCGTGGAGCTGTCCTCCGGCGCGATCCGGAACCACTCGCCCGAGATCATGTACAAGGCCTTCGACATCGCGGGCTACGACAGGGACGCGGTCGAGGCCGAGTTCGGCGGCATGCTCAAGGCGCTGAAGTTCGGCGCTCCGCCGCACGGCGGTATCGCCCCCGGTATCGACCGGATCGTCATGCTCCTCGCCGACGAGCCCAACATCCGCGAGACCATCGCCTTCCCGCTGAACCAGAACGCCCAGGACCTCATGATGGGCGCTCCGGCGGTCGTCTCCGAGCAGCAGCTGCGCGACGTGCACATCCGCACGGTGCTCCCGGAGCAGAAGAAGAAGTAGCCGCACCGGCCTCGCGCACGGGGCCTGCCGGTCGCACACGAGGCGTCGGCCACCGGAACCCTCCGGTGGCCGACGCCTCGTCGTTATCGCCTGGACCGCCCCCGCGCCCCGTTGTTAGCCTGGACCCGTGCAGTACCTCTACTTCCTGTAGGCCGAACCGAGGCTCCCGCCGCCACAGTGTGGCCGCGGGCGCACGACGTGTGTCCTGACCCCTTCCCGGGTCACCCCGTCTGCTCGAAGAGCTCACACGCGCCCCGCCGTTGAACCGTGTTCGTGTTCCGGCCGGGCCGAGCTCGGTTCGGAGGAACCTTGACCGCACTCAACACCCGTTCCGGCCTCCCCGCCGGAGCGCGGGCCCAACTCACCGCGTCCGGTGTCCACGTCGCCCGTGGCGGCCGCCCCGTCCTGTCCGGCGTCGACATGACCGTCACACCCCGCTCCCGGTGGGGGGTGGTGGGGGAGAACGGCCGCGGCAAGTCCACTCTGCTGCACGTGCTGACCGGGGCGCTGGAGGTCGACTCCGGCCTGGTGCGGCGCCTCGGCACGTTCGGCGTGGCCGAACAGGAGATGACCGTCACCGACGGCCGTACCGTCGGTGACCTGGTCGACGTCGAACTGGCCGACGCCCGTGCCGCCCTGGCCGCGCTCGACGCCAGTGCCACGGGGCTGACCAGCGGCGACCACCGGGCCGCCGAACGCTACACCCAGGCGCTGGAGGCCGCCGAGGTCCTGGACGCCTGGGACGCCGACCGCCGCGTGGACCTCGCCCTGGAGCACCTCGGCGCGGTCACCGACCGGTCCCGGCCCCTGGCGGCGCTCTCCGTCGGGCAGCGCTACCGGGTCCGGCTCGCCTGCCTGCTCGGCGCCGCCCGGGACTTCCTTCTCCTGGACGAGCCCACCAACCACCTGGACGCCGCCGGGCTCGCGTTCCTCACCGACCGGCTGCGCGGGCATCCGGGTGGTGTCGTGCTGGTGAGCCACGACCGCGCCCTGCTGTCGGATGTGGCCACGACCGTGCTCGACCTCGACCCGAGCCGGGACGGCGGGCCCCGTGTCTTCGGCGGGGGGTTCGCCGGTTACCAGGAGGGTCGGCGCGCGGAACGGGAACGCTGGGAGCAGGAGTACGAACAGCAGCGGGCTGAGCACGCCCGGCTCACCCAGGACCTGTCCGAGGCCCGGAACCGGCTGGTCAGCGGATGGCGGCCGGAGAAGGGCACGGGCAAACACCAGCGGGCCACCCGGGCGCCCGCCCTGGTCCGCTCCGTCCACCGGCGCCGGGACGACCTGGAGGCGCACGCGGTCACCATGCCGCCGCCACCGATGCGGTTCCGCTTCCCGGACCTGCCCGAACGGCCGGGCGTGACCCTGCTGCGGGCCGAGGGGGTCCGTGTGGAGGGGAGGCTGGACCGGCCGGTCACACTCGCCCTGGAGTCGGGATCGAAGCTGGTCGTCACCGGGCCCAACGGCGCGGGCAAGTCGACCCTGCTGTCGCTGCTGGCGGGAAGCACCGAACCGACCGCCGGGCTCGTGCGCACCGCGCGCACGGCGCGGGTGCGGCTCCTGGAGCAGGAGTCGCCCGGGGCGGGGGCACGGCGGGCCCGGGACGTGTTCGCCGCGCACCAGGGCCGGCTCGTCAGCGAGGGCGTCCTCGACGAGGGGGAGACGGTCTCGCTGGGTTCCCTGGGGCTGCTGTCGTCCGCCGACGCGGGCCGTCCGGTGCGTGAGCTGTCGACCGGACAGCAGCGCAGGCTCGACCTGGCGCTGGCCCTGGCGGCGCGGCCGCACGTGCTGCTGCTGGACGAGCCGACCAACCACCTGTCGATCCCGCTGGTCGACGAGCTCACCGAGGGGCTCGGCGCGTCCGGTGCGGCGGTCGTCCTGGCGACCCACGACCGCCAGCTGCGACGGGACACGGGCGGCTGGGAGCGGCTCGACCTCGGGGCTGTCGACCCGGCCGCCGAGGCGGTGCTCGGCTAGGGAGTCGGGGGGGGGGGGGGGGGGCGCCCCCCCCCCCCCCCCCCGGGTGGTCGGGGGAATGTGGGCGTAGAGGTAGCTCACCAGCAAATCAGCGACCCCCCGCTCGC
>NZ_JBHYOW010000031.1:0-14682 GCF_042745575.1 Nocardiopsis sp. NPDC058789 | reverse complement strand
GAGCTGGGGTTATCCTTTCTCCGAGTGGCTCTCTTCAGACTCCAAGCAGCTCAGTTTGCTGCTTTGGTGTAGGAGTCGTGGTTGTCCACGAGGAGAACGCGCATCCCGCCCTTTCCGGACCGGCCATCGGGTCGCGATGTCCCAGGTTACGGCGTTCTGGGCGGTTCTCGGATCTCCGGGTCCCTGGTGGCGGCGCCGGGCAGGCGGTAGACAGGGAGGACCGCTCCGCCCACTGTCGAAGGTAGGGACGCCGTGAGCGTCTTCATCGCGGGAGTCGTGATCGTGGTCCTGCTGGGCCTGGCCTTCTTCTTCGTGCTCACCGTCACCGAGGCCGGTCAGCTGCTGAGAGGGCGCCGTGCCGGACCGGCGGTCGAACCGGGGCGGGACGCGGCCACGCAGGAGCTGCGCCTGCGCTACGCCCGGGGCGAGATCAGCCGCGAGGAGTACCTCCAGCGCAAGATCGACCTGGAGGAGTTCTGAGAGCCACCTCACAGGGAAAAGACGCTTGACGGCCGCGGGGCCGTGGGTAAAGTACTCCACGTCCTGTTGTCTACGATCGAGGTGGACGTTGCGCATCTGAGGTTCGCGATCATCACGCGGTACGGAGCCGGTATCCGGTCTGTCCGACGCGTGCATGGAACCTCGGTGTAGGAGCCGTCCCTGTCGACCAGGACTCCCCCACCCCTCCCGGCGCAACGCCGCGTGGTGCTCGCACACGAAGCCCTTTCCACACCGCTTCTGACTGCGAGAACACCCATGTCAAAGACCAGCACCACCACGAGTGCCGCCGTCGCCTGCTCCGACCTGGCCTTCCAGTGGAAGGACGGCACCGTCGTGTTCGACGGCCTGTCCCTCACCCTCGGCCGGGGCCGCACCGGACTGGTCGGCACCAACGGCGCTGGCAAGTCCACCCTGCTCCGGCTCCTGGCCGGTCGGCTGCGCCCCGGACGCGGTTCGGTGACGATCGGCGGAAGCCTCGCCTACCTGCCGCAGAACGTCACGCTCGACACCGGGATGCGGGTCGACCAGGCCATGGGGATCGACGCCAAGCGCGCCGCCCTGCACGCCATCGAGGCCGGGGACGCCTCCGAACGGCACTTCGAGACGGTCGGTGACGACTGGGACATCGAGGAGCGCACCCTGGCGACCCTGGGCTCGCTCGGGCTGGGCGGGATCGGCCTCGACCGCAGCGTCGGCCAGCTCTCCGGAGGCGAGACCGTCCTGCTGCGCCTGGCCACGGTCCTGATGGAGCGCCCCGACGTGCTCCTGCTCGACGAACCCACCAACAACCTCGACCTCTTCGCCCGGCGCAGGCTCTACGAGACCGTGGAGACCTGGCGGTCCGGTTCCCTGGTGGTGGTCAGCCACGACCTGGAACTCCTGGAACGGGTGGACCGGATCGCCGAACTGCGCACCGGCTCGGTGACCATCCACGGCGGCGGCTGGACCGCCTACCAGGAGGCGCTGGCCGTCCAGCAGGAGGCCGCCGAACGGACCCTGCGCGCGGCCGACGCCGACGTGCGCCGACAGAAGCGGGAACTGGAGGAGACCCAGATCAAACTGGCCCGACGCCAGCGCACCGCGAAGAAGGCGGCCATCGACGGAGGGATCCCGAAGATCGTCCAGGGCGCGCTCAAACGGGCCGCCCAGGAGTCCGCGGGCAAGCTGCGAGGCACCCACGAGGACCGGCTCGACGAGGCGCGCGAACGCCGTGAGGAGGCGGCCGACGCGGTGCGTGACGACGCCGAGATCCGTGTGGAGCTCCCCCGCACCGAGGTGCCCAACGGACGCGACGTGCTGAGCCTGAGCGGGGTGCGCCCCCGGTTCGGGCGCCTGGTCTCGGGCGACCTGCTGGTGCGCGGTCCGGAACGGATCGCGCTGGTGGGACGCAACGGCGCGGGCAAGACCACGCTGCTGCGCGCCGTCGCCGGACTGGACACCCCTGCGGAGGGTGAGATCTCGCTGTCCGTGCCGGTACGGTTCCTGCCGCAGCGGTTGGACGTGCTGGACGATTCCCGGAGCGTCGCGGAGAACGTCTCCGACGCGGCCCCGGGGGTCAGCGCACAGCACATCCGCGCCCAGCTGGCGCGGTTCCTGTTCAAGGGGAACCGGGCCGCGCAGGTCGCGGGGACGCTGTCCGGGGGCGAGCGCTTCCGGGCCGCCCTGGCGGCCACCATGCTGGCCTCCCCGGCCCCGCAGCTGCTGATGCTGGACGAGCCCACCAACAACCTGGACCTGTCCAGCGTGCGGCAGTTGACCGGGGCCCTGGAGGCCTACCAGGGGGCGTTGCTGGTCGCCAGCCACGACCTGCGCTTCCTGGAGTCCATCGGGATCACCCGGTGGCTGCTGCTCGACGAGGAACTGCGGGAGACCACCGCCGAGGAGGTGCGCGCGCTGTTCACCGGCGCACCCGAGGAGCGGTGATCCCCGCCGCCCGCGCGTCCGCTCCTCAGGGGGCGGGCGCGCCCGGGTAGGTGCCGAACGACCAGAGGTTGCCCTCCGGGTCGCGCACTCCGAACTCGCGGGAACCGTAGTCGGTGTCGGAGAGCGGCCGGGTGATCTCCGCGCCCCGTGCGGTCACCCGCTCGTACAGGGCGTCCGGGTCGGTGGTCACCACGTAGGTCCCCGCCGTCCCGGGCTCGCGTGACCACGTGCCTCCGGGCTTGTGCGTGCCGAGCATGAGGCCTCCGCTGCCCTCGGGCCACAGCAGTTCGGCGTGGGCCACGGTGTCGCCGTCGTCGTGGCGCGCCGTGAGGACGAAGCCGAAGGTCTGCGTGTAGAAGTCGATCAGACCGGGTGCGTCCACGGCCTGGAGCGTGCTCCAGACGGTGGGGTTCGTGTTACTCATGGTGTCCATTCTTCGCGGCGGTGTGCGCCCCGTCTTGGATGTTTCGGAACTCCTCGGCCACCCAGGCCCCCGGGGAGAGCCCGGTGAAGCGGACGAACTCCCTGTTCAGGTGCGCCTGGTCGCCGTACCCCGCCTCGGGGGCCACCTCCGCGAACCGGGCCCGGCCGCGACGGCGCACGTTCTCCGTGATCAGGGCGCGTGCGTGCCCGAAACGCATCAGCGTCGCCACGGTCTTGGGCGAGCGTCCGACCTCACGTCGGAAGAGGGTGCCCAGGTGGCGCGCGCTCAGCCCGACCTCGCGGGCGAGCTCCCCCACCGGGAAGCGTCCCCGGCTGCGCACCAGCAGTTCCCACGCCTGTCCGACCTCGTCTCGTACCGCCTGGCGGTCGTGCTCGCGGTGACGATCCACGAGGTAGCGGCTGACCAGCGTGAACGCGGTCTCCCAGTCGGGTGCCCCGGCCAGGCGCTCGTGCAGCTCGGTGGCGGAGCGCCCCAGCAGGGCCGTGCCGTCGAAGCCGTTCGAGGCGGCCACCGCCAGTTCCGATCCCGGGACGCCGAAGAGAGCCCGGGAGGCGAGTGGGTGCACCGCGACCTGGATCCCGGTCTGTCCCGGTCGTTGGAGCACGTGGGTCGCGTGGGTGTGGAGCCCGCCCAGCAGCACCGGGTTGGGGCGGGCGTCGGCCAGCCGGTCCGGGGCGTCGGCGGCCTCGACCCCCTCGTCCAGGCCGAGGATGAGGGTCAGGGACGCCGACGGCAGACCGAGGTGGACGGTCGCGGGATCGTCGCGGTTCCGGTAGCCGACCATCGCGGCCACCCCGGGGGCCCTGTCGGGGGCCGCCACCGCGAAGTCCCCGGTGCGGTCCCCTTCCCTGCCGTCCACCTCTCCAGCCTAACCGCGCATCTCCTCCAGGGTCTTGCCCTTGGTCTCCTGAACGAATTTGAGCACGAAGAAGAACGACAGCAGGGCGAAGCCCGCGTAGATCGAGTACGAGCCGGGCAGGCTCCAGTCCCGCAGGCTCGGGAAGCTCACGGTGATCAGCCAGTTGGCCAGCCACTGGGTGGCGGTGGCCACGCCCATGGCGGCGGCGCGGATCCGCAGCGGGAACATCTCCCCCAGCAGCACCCACACGACCGCGCCCCAGGACAGGGCGAAGAACAGCACGAAGGAGCTGGCCGAGACCAGCGCCACCACGCCCCACACGAACGGGAGGGTGACCTCCTCGCCGGATCCGGTGGCGTGGCCGAACGCGAAGGCGGCCAGGCCCAGCGCCACGGTCATGCCCGCGGATCCCGCCAGGAGCAGGGGCTTGCGGCCGACCCGGTCCACCAGCATGATCGCGATCACCGTGCCCACGATGTTCACCAGCGAGGTGAACAGGCTCAGCAGCAGCGAGTCGGTCTCGGCCACGCCGACCGACTGCCACAGTGAACTGGAGTAGTAGAAGATGACGTTGATGCCCACCAGCTGCTGGAAGGCGGAGACCGCCATACCGATCCAGACGATGGGCAGCAGGCCGTACTTCCCGGTCAGGTCCCGCAGCCGGGGCCGCACCTCCGAGCCCAGGGCCTCCTTGATCTCCCCGATCCTCCGGTCGATCCGGGCCGTCCCGCCCCCCTCGACATCGCTCAGGATGGACCGGGCCCGGTCCACGCGTCCCACCCGCACGAGGTAGCGGGGCGACTCCGGGATGACCAGGCTCAACCCGAGGTAGACCAGGGCGGGCAGCGCCTCCACGGCCAGCATCCACTGCCATGCCTGCACCGGTCCGAGCATGTTGTGCGCGCTGCCGTCCGCCTCCTGCGCGATCGCGTAGTTCACCAGCTGGGAGCAGGCGATCCCCAGCACGATGGCGAGCTGTTGCAGGGAGGCCAGGCGACCCCGGTAGGCGGCGGGCGAGACCTCCGCGATGTAGGTCGGTGCGATCACCGAGGCCATACCGATCGCCACGCCGCCGATGACGCGCCAGAAGGTGAGGTCCCAGATCGAGAACGGCAGGGCCGAACCGATCGCGCTCACCGCGAACAGGACACCGGCGATCTGCATGGCCCTGATGCGGCCGAGCCGGTCCGCGAGGTTGCCCGCCGTGGCCGCGCCCACCACACAGCCCAGCAGGGCGGAGGCGACGGTGAACCCCAGGAGTCCGGCGCCCACGTCGAACTTCTGCTGGATCGCGTCAACCGCGCCGTTGATGACCGCGCTGTCGTAGCCGAACAGGAAACCACCCATCGCGGCGGCCGCCGCGATCATGGTCACGTGGGCCAGGTGGGATTCCCCCGACCCCGACGACGATGCTCCGGTATCGCTCACTTCTGCCTCTTCCCAGGTCACTGGCGTACATGGGTAGTGCGCCAGTGCACCACAGTGACAGATCGTCGTGTCCCGGTCCCGGAGCGCAACGCGACCCGGGGGCGCGCCAGGCGTTCGACCGCACCGGAACGCCCCCACGAGCCGTCGCCACTCCCCCATCTCATCCGGGCGAGCACGCCCCGGAGGGCGTCGCCGCTATCCAGAAAGGGACTCGGCGGATGGTCAAGGAGATCTCGGAGGACCTCGGCAGCTACCGGTTCTTCTCCGCTACCGCAACGCTCCCGCGTAGTCTGTTGTGACCATATCGGTCACAAGCTGACCGATATGGTCACACATGCGGTAGGGTCTCCCCATGGTGAAACCGACCAGTGAACAGATCGACGCTCAGATCGTGGACCGGGCGGCGGGCCTCTTCGCCCGCCACGGCTTCGAGAACACGTCAGTCCAACAGATCGCTGACGCGACCGGATACTCCAAGGCCGGGATCCTTCGCCGCTTCGCCACCAAGGACGCGCTCCACGAGGCGGCCATCACCGCGATAAGCCGGGCGGTGACCGCCGTCACCGCCGAGGTGGCGACCCTCCCCGCGGGCGAAGAGCGGGACCGGGGCCTGGTGGCCGGGTTCGTGGACCTCACGTTCCAGTGGCCAGGCGTGAGCGCGCTGTCCCTGGGCCTGATCGACATCGATCCGAACGACGCCCCCGCGGAGCTCCTCGCCTGCGGGGAAGCCGTCACGCGCGCCTTCGGGGTCGACTGGTCCTCCTCCGACGAGGAACGCCAGATCCGGGTGATCAGCTCTGCGGCCGTACTCACACACGCCTGCCTGACCGCCGTGCGCGTCGGCCGTGAACGGGAATGGCGACCCACCATCATCGCCACAGCCCTCGATGCCCTCGGCCACTGAACGGCGTCGCCACTCGGCCGCCGAACCAGAAGGGAGAACGACCGGATGCGCCTCTTTCGCGGTTTCCTGAACATCCTCAGAGAGCACTGGAGAACCTACGTCCTTCTCAATATCGCCGTCTACGGCCTGTTGGGAGCGACGATGGCCCTGACAGCCCTCTTCGGGTTACAGGAGAGGGGACTCGAACGCGCCCAAGCCTTCGTGGACCTGCCCGGACCCGGGGACTTCGTGGTCACCGCCTACGTGAACGGCGACTTCGTGTCGGCGGCCCTGGGGACGTTCATCTTCAATCTCGCCTTCGCCGCCCTGCTCACGACGACGATTCCCTCGCTCGTCATTCCTTTCTTCGGGGTCGCCGCCACGGTCTACCGAGCCATGGAAATCGGCATGTGGCTCACTCCGGCATCCGGGGACGCCGCCATCGCCCTCCTCCCCCACGCCCCCGTCCTGATCATCGAATTCCAGGCCTACATCCTGGCGACGCTCGGGACGGTCATTCTCTGGAGATCGACCTTCGGGTACCAGAGACTCGAACTGCCGTCCAGGCGGGCGGGGTACCGGGCGGGCCTCGGCGCCAACCTGCGCCTCTATCCCGTCATCGTCCTGGTGCTCTTCGTCGTCGCCGTCTTCGAGGCCTGGGAGGTCATCCACCTCATGCCGCTCCTCCACTGACCCGACCGGAACGCTCGAACTCGCGGAGTCGTGGGGAGGAGTGGACCGCGCAGGGGTTCACATCCCCGGTGGGCACGCGCGTGGGTCCCGGGTCGAAGCAGCGCCTGTGGACGCCCATCTCGTGCGTGCGGGAGCGCTGGTCGGGAGCTCGTCACTCGTCCGAGTTCACGGAGCTTCGTAGGAAGCGCCCCGGATTCGCATTTCCCCCCACAGTGTCTGCGCAAACCCTCTCAAGGAGAAAGTCGTCCCCCCTGCACGCGCGGACCAGGGCAAAGGATGGTGCTCTGTGGCGGCGGGCAGGTGTGCGGCTCTCGTCGGTCGGGCAGGGCGGTCGAGGAGGGAGCACGGGGGAACCACCATGGACGACCGTCCGCGCAGACGGGAGAAGCCGAGGGGGCGGACCGACACGGTCGGGACCGCGCCCTCCTTCGTGCGCTTCGCCCGCGACGGGCCCTCGTCCCGCTCCACCGGCGAGACCCCCACTCGGATCGGCGGAGAGACCCAGGCCAGCTGACGTCAGCGGAGGAACGGGCCGGGCGGTGCCACGCCACCGGGTCGGGGAGGAGTTCCATGAGCGTGTGGGAATGGCTCGGATCGTGGCCGGTACTGAGACAGGTCACCGGAGAGGACCGGAGGGGACTCGGGGCGGCCGCCAGGTCGGAGCGCACCGAGCGGCTCCGCCCGCGCACCGCCGAGGCGGACCGGGTCGTCAAGTCGGTCTGCCCGTACTGCGCGGTGGGGTGTGGGCAGAACGTGTACGTCCGTGACGAGCAGGTCATCCAGATCGAGGGCGACCCCGACTCCCCCATCAGCCGGGGACGCCTGTGCCCCAAGGGTTCGGCGAGCCTCCAGCTCACCACGGGACCGTCCCGGCGGGACCGGGTCCTGTACCGACGCCCCCATGGCACGGACTGGGAGGAGTTGGACCTGGACACGGCCATGCGGATGGTGGCCGACCGGGTCGTGGACACGCGGGAGCGGACCTGGCAGGAGGAGTGCGAGGGCCGACGTGTGGCGCGCACGCTCGGCATCGCGAGCCTGGGTGGGGCGACCCTCGACAACGAGGAGAACTACCTGATCAAGAAGCTCCTCACCTCGCTCGGGGTGATCCAGGTGGAGAACCAGGCACGGGTCTGCCACAGCTCGACCGTCGCCGGGCTGGGGACCTCCTTCGGGCGCGGCGGGGCCACCATGTTCCTCCAGGACCTCCAGAACTCCGACTGCATCGTGATCGAGGGTTCCAACTTCGCCGAGGCGCACCCGGTCGGGTTCCAGTGGGTGATGGAGGCCAAGGCGCGCGGAGCCGTCGTCATCCACGTCGACCCCCGGTTCAGTCGGACCAGCGCCCTGGCCGACCTGCACGTGCCGATCCGCGCGGGCACCGACATCGCCTTCCTGGGCGCCGTCATCAACCACGTGCTGTCGGAGGGGAAGTACTTCCACGACTACGTCCTGGAGTACACGAACGCCGCGACCATCGTGGGCGAGGCGTTCCGGGACACCGAGGACCTGGACGGGGTGTTCTCCGGGTTCTCCGAGAAGGAACGCTCCTACGACGTCTCCACCTGGACCTACGAGGGCGCGACGGTGGCCGCGGCGGCGGGCGACCGCAACCAGCTCCCCCGTACGCGCGGGGGCGTCACGGGCGACACCAGCCGCTCGGGCCGCCCGGAGCAGCAGGGCTCGGGCGGCGCGGTGATCCGGGAGCGCCCCGAGGAGGACCGCACGCTCACGGATCCCAGGTGCGTGTTCCAGGTCCTCAGGCGCCACTACTCCCGGTACACGCCCGAGATGGTCGAGGAGGTGTGCGGGATCCCGAGGGACGTGTTCCTGCGGGTGTGCGACCACCTCACCGAGAACTCCGGGCCGGAGCGCACCAGCGCCTTCTGCTACGCGGTCGGCTGGACGCAGCACACTGTGGGTTCGCAGTACATCCGTACGGCGTCGATCCTCCAGCTGCTGCTGGGCAACGTCGGTCGGCCCGGTGGAGGGATCCAGGCGCTGCGTGGCCACGCCAGCATCCAGGGCTCCAGCGACGTGCCCACGCTGTTCGACCTGCTGCCGGGTTACCTGCCCATGCCGCACGCCCATGAGGAACAGGACCTGGAGGGGTACGTGCTGGCGGCCGGGTATCCGCGCAAGGGGTTCTGGTCGGACATGCGGTCCTACACGGTGAGCCTGCTCAAGGCGTGGTTCGGTGAGCACGCCACGGCCGACAACGACTTCTGCTTCGGGCACCTCCCCCGGCTGACCGGGTCGCACAGCACGTACGACACCGTGATGGCGCAGATGGAGGGTGTGTGCAAGGGCTACTTCCTCATGGGCGAGAACCCGGCGGTGGGGTCGGCCAACAGCCGGGCGCAGCGATTCGGCATGGCCGAGCTGGACTGGTTGGTGGTCCGGGACTTCTCGCTGATCGAGAGCGCCACCTGGTGGAAGGACGGCCCGGAGATCGAGTCCGGGGAGATGCGCACCGAGGACATCGGCACGGAGGTCTTCTTCTTCCCGGCGGCCGCGCACACGGAGAAGTCGGGCACGTTCACCAACACCAACCGGACCCTCCAGTGGCACGACCGCGCGGTCGAACCCAGCGGTGACCGGCGTAGTGACCTGTGGTTCATGTACCACCTGGGGAGACTGGTCCGGGAGCGCCTCTCCGGGTCGGGCGATCCCAAGGACCAGCCGGTCCTCGAACTCACCTGGGACTACCCGTTGGAGCCGGACGGGGAGCCCAGCGCGGAGGCGGTGCTGCGTGAGATCAACGGGCACGACGCGCGGGGCCGTCCGCTGGACGGGTACACCCGGCTGAGGGACGACGGGTCCACCAGCTGCGGCTGCTGGATCTACTGCGGGGTCTTCGCGGACGGGGTCAACCAGGCCGCGCGCAAGAAGCCGGGCGACGAGCAGGACTGGATCGCCGCCGAGTGGGCCTGGGCGTGGCCGGACAACCGGCGCGTCCTGTACAACCGGGCCTCGGCCGACCCCCGGGGCCGCCCGTGGAGCGAGCGCAAGGCCCTGGTGTGGTGGGACGAGGAAGCGGGGCACTGGACGGGGTTCGACGTCGCCGACTTCGAACACGACAAGGCGCCCGGCTACCGGCCCTCCGAGGACGCGACCGGCGTCGAGGCCCTGAGCGGGGTGGACCCGTTCATCATGCAGGCGGACGGCAAGGGGTGGCTCTACGCTCCGGCAGGTCTGCACGACGGTCCGATGCCCACGCACTACGAACCGCAGGACACCCCGTTCGGCAACCCGCTCTACCGGCAGCAGCGCAACCCGACCCGTCTGCTCTTCCAGCACGAGCTCAACCGCTACCACCCGCCCCCGGGCACCCCCGGGGCCGGGGTGTTCCCGTACGTGGTGACGACCTACCGGCTCACCGAGCACTTCACCGCCGGGGGCATGAGCCGGTGGACGCCCTACCTGTCCGAGCTCCAACCGGAGTTCTTCTGCGAGGTGGGACCGGAGCTGGCGGCCGAACGGGAACTGGAGCACGGCGGCTGGGCGACCGTCGTGACGGCGCGCAACGCCATCGAGGCCAGAGTGCTGGTCACCGACCGCATGAGGCCGTTGCGCGTCCAGGGGCGCCTCGTCCACCAGATCGGCATGCCCTACCACTGGGGGCCCAACGGGTACTCCACGGGTGACTCGGCCAACGAGCTGATGTCCATGGCGCTGGACCCCAACGTGCACATCCAGGAAGTGAAGGCGCTGACCGCCGACATCCTTCCGGGGCGGCGTCCCCGGGGCCCGGAGCGCGTGGCCCTGGTGGAGGAGTACCGGCGCAGGGCGGGCGTCACCGAGCGGACCGGAACGGAGGACTGATGACCGAGGACGAACGGCCCTCACGCAAGGGGTTCTTCACCGACACGAGCGTGTGCATCGGGTGCAAGGCATGCGAGGTCGCGTGCAAGGAGTGGAACATGGTCCCGGAGGACGGGCTGAACTTCCTGGCCTCGTCCTTCGACAACAGCGGGCGTCTGAGCGCCGACACCTGGCGCCACGTGGCCTTCGTCGAGCAGCGCGTACCGCTCGGGTACCAGGAGTCCGGCGTGGGCAGGCCCGGGGGCGGCGACGGAGCCCCCGGAGCGGCCGCGGGCCCCGGGACGGTCGACCTCGGCATGCCCTCGTTCGACCTCCCGGGGCAGCGCAAGGGCGAGGACGGCGACGGAACGGGCCGGGGCGAGTTCCGGTGGCTGATGTCGTCCGACGTGTGCAAGCACTGCACGAGCGCGGCCTGCCTGGACGTGTGTCCCACGGGGTCGCTCTTCCGTACGGAGTTCGACACCGTGGTGGTGCAGGAGGACATCTGCAACGGTTGCGGGTACTGCGTGTCCGCCTGCCCGTACGGAGTGATCGACCGTCGGGAGGTCGACGGCCGGGCCTGGAAGTGCACGCTCTGCTACGACCGGATCGGTGACGGTCTGGAGCCCGCGTGTGCGAAGGCGTGCCCCACCGACTCCATCCAGTTCGGTGACCTGGACGAGCTGCGGGAGCGGGCCCAGCGGCGGGTGGAGGACCTCCAGGACGCGGGGGTGTCCTCCGCGCGGCTGTACGGCGAGGACCCCGAGGACGGCGTGGGCGGTGCCGGTGCCTTCTTCCTGCTGCTGGACGAGCCCGAGGTGTACGGTCTCCCACCCGACCCGGTGGTGACCACCCGCGACCTGCCGTCGATGTGGCGGCACGCGGGTTCGGCGGCCGTGGTCCTGCTCGCGGGTGGGCTCGCGGCGTTCGCGGGGAGGCGGTCATGAGCAATCCCGAACTCGACGGCATGGGGCCGAGCGAACGCGGCCGGGACGCGATCACCGGCGCGGCGGGCGTGGTCTCCGAGGCCCAGCGGACCGAACGTGATCAGGCGCGGGAGGCGGAGCGGCCGTCGGGGCGCCCGGAGGGCCGGCGTCGGCGCGGGGGCGAGCCCACCCGCGTGCCCGACGCCGACTTTCGCTCCTACCACGGAAGGCCGGTGCTCAACGGGGTGGTGTGGGAGGCCCGCGACATCGGCGGCTACCTGTTCCTGGGCGGTCTGGCCGGTGCTTCCTCGGTTCTGGCCGCCGGGGCGGAGGCCACCGGCCGCGCCGACCTGGGGCGTCCCCTCAAGTACACGGCGCTGGTGGCGATCTCCGGGTCGCTGGTGGCCCTCGTCCACGACCTCGGGCGGCCCGAGCGCTTCCTCAACATGCTGCGTGTGTTCAAGCCGACCTCACCGATGAGCATGGGGTCGTGGCTCCTGGCGGGTTACGGCCCCCTGGTCGGGACGGCCGCCGTGACCGCCGCCACCGGCTGGTTCCCGCGGATCGGGTCCGCGGCGACCATGGGCGCGGGGGTCCTTGGGCCGTTGGTCGCCACCTACACGGCACCGCTCATCTGCGACACGGCGGTGCCCTCCTGGCACGAGGGGCACCGGGAGATGCCCTATGTCTTCGCGTCCTCCGCCGTCGCGGCGGCGGGCGGCATGGGACTGGTCACGACACCGACGGAGCACGCCGGCCCGTTCCGCCGGGCGGCCGTGGGCGGAGCGCTGACCGAGCTCGCGGTGTCCACCTGCATGGAGAAGCGGATGGGTCTGGTCGGAGAGCCCTACGGCCGTGGGCTGGCGGGGGCGCTCACGCGTACCGCCAAGGCCCTCACGCTGGCGGGCGCGGTCGGCTCGGTCCTGGGGCGGCGCAACCGGGTCGTGTCGGCGCTGAGCGGAGCCGCGCTGGTGGGAGGCTCGGCGCTGACCCGGCTGGGGATCTTCCAGGCCGGTGTGCAGTCGGCCGAGGACCCGAAGTACACCGTGGTGCCCCAGCGGGAGCGTCTGCGGCAGCGCGCCTGACCCCCGGACGAGTGGTGGGGGCCGGTGCCGGGCGAGGGCTCCGGCCCCCACCCACCGCCGACGTCGGGCACCTTCACCCGTCGCACCCGGTCGCCGAGCCCCCGATGGTCGACGACCAGGTGCGAGGCCCGTGTTCCCGGGGCCGGTGTCAGCGGCTGTGCGGCAGGAACTCCTGGATCTTGGTGGCGAGACCGCGCGCCGCGACCCCCGACACGTCCGGATCCCCGCTCAGGAGCGCCCTGAGCGTGTCGGTGACCTGGTCCCACTCGGTCTGCGGTGGAATCGGCGGCACGTCGGCGTCGCAGTGCACGTCCAGCACCACCGCCCCCTGGGTGGCCAGGGCCCGGTCCCAGGCCGGACCGACGTCCTCGGGCCGGTCCACGGTGATCCCCGTGATCCCCGCCAGCTCGGCGACGTCCGCGTACGACAGGTCCGGCAGGTCCTGCGAGTACGGCGTCCTCGGTGAACCGCCCATCGCCCTCAGTTCCCAGGTGACCTGGTTGAGGTCGTTGTTGTGCAGTACGCACACCACCAGCCGGGGGTCGTCCCACAGGTGCTGGTAGCGGCGGGCCGTCAGCAGTTCCATGAGCCCGTTCATCTGCATGGCCCCGTCACCCACCAGCGCGACGACGGGCCGGTCGGGAGCGGCGAACTTGGCCCCGATGGCATAGGGGACGGCGCACCCCATGGTGGCGAGGGTGCCCGAGACCGATCCCCGGTTGCCCTCACCCAGGTCCAGGAACCGGGCGTACCAGTTGGTGGCCGAACCCGAGTCCACGGTCACCATGGCGTCACCGGGCAGCCGTGAGGAGAGCTCGCTGATGACCCTCATCGGGTTGACCGGGTCGGCGGAGACCTCCGCCTGCGCGTCCAGGACCCGCCGCCAGCGGCGCACGTTGCCCTGGACCTCGGAGCTCCAGCGTTCGCGGCCGTCGCGGACCGTCGCGGGCGGGTCGAGCCGTTCGAGCAGCGCACGCAGCGTGCTCGCGGCGTCTCCGACGAGGTTGACCTCGGTGGGGTAGCGCATCCCGATGAACCGGGGGTCGACGTCGATCTCCACGGCCCGCCGTCCGAACGGTGGCAGGAACTGGGAGTAGGGCAGGTTCGAGCCCACGATGAGCAGGGTGTCGCAGTCGCGCATCAGCTCCCACGAGGGCCGGGTCCCCAACAACCCGATGGCTCCGGTGACGTTCGGCAGGTCGTCGGGGAGCACGTCCTTGCCGAGGAGCGCCTTGGCGATCCCCGCACCGGTCGCGTCGGCCAGGGCCAGGACCTCGTCGGCCGCTCCCCTGGCGCCCTGTCCGACCAGGATCGCCACTCGCTCGCCGGAGTCGATCACCTCGGCGGCGCGGTCCAGTTCGCTGGCGGGCGGCAGCACGGTGCCGCCGTGGACCCGCCGGTCCGGAGCGCTGGACGGCACGTGCTTGAACGCGTGTTCCGGCGGCGTGTAGTCGAGCTCCTGCACGTCGGCGGGGATGATCACGGTGGCCGGCGCACGCTCCGACAGGGCCGAGCGCACGGCGCGGTCCAGCACGTTCGGGAGCTGCTGGGGGACGTTCACCGTCTCCAGGAACGCCGAGGAGACGTCCTTGAACAGGCTGTGGAGGTCGATCTCCTGCTGGTAGGCGCCGCCCATCGCGGTGCGGCTGGCCTGTCCCAGGATCGCCAGGACCGGGACGTGGTCGAGTTTGGCGTCGTAGAGGCCGTTGAGAAGATGCACGGCCCCCGGGCCCCCGGTGGCCATGCACACGCCCAGCCGACCGCCGAACTTGGCGTAGCCGACCGCCTCGAAGGCGGACATCTCCTCGTGCCGGGCCTGGACGAACCGCGGCCCGTCCTCCACCTTCGCCATCTCCGCGACCAGGCCGTTCACGCTGTCCCCGGGGTAGCCGAAAACCTCGGTGACACCCCACTGCGACAGCCGGCGCAACACGTGGTCGGCGACGTTCTGGGCCATCTCCCCTCCTTAGTCGGGTGGGCCCGGCGTCCGGAGGCGCCGGGCGGTACGGTGCCGAGCGGTCAGCGGGAGCGGCTCCGTGAGGATCGTCCGCTCCCCGAGGTGCGCCGGTCGCTCTCCTTGCGCAGCGCTCCGACCAGCTCGTCCTTGGTCATGGTGGAGCGGCCGTGGATGTCGA
>NZ_JBHYOW010000030.1:0-17074 GCF_042745575.1 Nocardiopsis sp. NPDC058789 | reverse complement strand
TCGACCCGGTCACCGAACGCGCTCTGGGCAACCACCCCCAGGCCTACTCCCACCTGGGCCTGATCCGCTGCGCCCAACTCCTCGACCACCACTGAGCCGCGGAACACACACGCGGAAGGGGGTGTCCCACCCGGGGCACCCCCTTCCGCGCGTCCACGGGCGGAGGCACCGCGTTCGGTCCGCTCACCACCACGCCCGGGTCGGGAGCGCACCGGGTACGGCGTGGATCTCCCGGTTCCGTCCGAGGTGAGAGGTAGGGTGCCCGCACGTTCCGCACACCGGAAGGGGCCCAGCATGGTCACGACCCTCACCCGACGCGAGCTCAACCGCGCCACCCTGGAGCGCCAGTTCCTGCTGGGCCGGGTGGAGCGTCCGGCCACGGAGGTGCTGACCCGCCTGGCCGGGCTCCAGGCACAGACCACGCACACCTGGTACGTGGGCTTCCAGAGCCGTATGGAGGACTTCGACCCGCACGAGGTGGGTCGCCTGCTCACCGACGGGGCCCTGGTCCGCATGTCCCTCATGCGCTCCACCCTGCACCTGGTCTCCGCCGAGGACGCCGCCTGGATGCGCCCGACGACCCAGGAGGTCATGGAGCGGGACCTCTCCCACGGCTCCCACGGGAAGGCCACCGCCGGGGTGGACCTGGAGGCGGTGGTGACCCTGGGCCGGAAGATCCTGGAGGAGCGCCCGCTCTCCCCCACGGAACTGGGAGACCAGATCAGCGCGCACTGGGAGGGCGTGGACGGCGCCGACCTGGCGTACGTGGTCCGCTGCCTGCTGCCGGTGGTGCAGCTCCCGCCTCGCGGCGTGTGGGGCGCCTCCGGGCAGCCGGTGCTCGCCCCCGCCGACACGTGGACCGGTCTGCCGATGGCGCCCGGACCCGACCGCGAGACGCTGGTCCTGAGGTACCTGGCGGCCTTCGGCCCGGCCAGCGTGCGGGACGTGCAGGCCTGGTCCGGGCTGACCCGGCTCAAGGAGGTGGTGGAGGGCCTGCGCGAGCGGCTGGTGTCCTTCCGGGACCCGTCGGGGACCGAGCTCTTCGACCTGCCCGACGCCCCGCGCCCGTCGGCGGACGTTCCGGCGCCGGTCCGCTTCCTCTACGACTTCGACAACCTGCTGCGCGGGCACGCCGACCGGAGCCGGGTGATCTCCGACGACCACCTGCGGGGGCTCTCCTCGCGCAACGGCATGCCGCCCGCGACGGTGCTGGTGGACGGCACGGTGGCCGCTTCCTGGAGGGTGGACCGGAGCCGCAGCACGCCCTCGCTCGACGTCACGCCCTTCCGCGCGCTCGGCCACGCGGAGATCGAGGAGATCACCGCCGAGGGCACCCGGCTCCTCGGCTTTCTCCACCCGGACGAGGAGGGCGCGCGCCTCCGTTTCACGGACCCGGCCTGAAACACCGCCCACCCGGGGTTCGACCGTTTTGTGCACGTGCGTCCTGACCACGGATGGCACAGACGGGTATGACAGGATTCTGGGGTGACTGAAGAGTTCCGTGCCGCGTTCCAACGCGTGCTCGACACCGCCGCCAGCCAGGCACCCGGCTTCCCCGAGGCCGTGCACGACGTGTTCCGGCTCTCCTCCCAGGTACCCCGGGAGGAGTTGGCCATCGCGCTGGAGGCGCTGACTCCGGTCCTGGGTGACTGCGAACCCCACGCGGGGGTCGCCGCCGACCTGTCGGTCCTGGCCGGCGCCCTCGTCGAGTCCGGCGCGCCCGCCGGACAGGTGGGCCTGGAGGTGCTGCGCCAGCTCGGCAGCTACGGACAGGCGGCCGTGGCCTTCATCCACGCGTGGGAGAAGACCGGCGGCGGTCCGCTGCCCGCCCCGAACGACGCGGGCGAGGCCGAGGAGCAGCGGGTGGAGCAGGTCCTCGGGGACAACGCCCCGCTGGCCACCGTCGGCTGGTGGACCTCGCTCCGCTACGGCCTCGCGGCCAAGGCCATGCTCGGTGACTCCGGCGTGCGCGCCGCCGTGCGCGCCGACCCGGGCGCGCTGCACGAGCTGGGCCAGATCGTGCAGGCGCTCTCCACGCGGCTGAACGAGTTCGGTGAGGTGGGCGAGCTCCTCCGGATGTCCGAGGCGGACCGGCTCATCGTCCTGGACCGCGCCTCCCGGAGGGGGTTCCGGGTCGCCTTCGACGGGGTGAGCGACAACTTCCAGCTCCACACCCTGCTCGCCGACGCGCTGATCGGCAAGGAGGGGCACCGCCTGCCCGGCACGCGCCCGGACCCGCGCTGGGTCGCGGCTTCGCTGGACGGCCCGGTGGATCCGATGGCCGACGTCGTACGCGGCGAATGGGACCTGGTCGGCGGGGACGGCACCTGGGTGGGGAACGAGGCCTGCCCCGGGGACGTCCCGGTGGTGGACGGAGAGCGGGTCCTGGTCCTGGAACCGCAGTCGCTGCTGCACTCCTGGCGGGCCGGGCGCCGTCACCCGCACATCACCGGTTCCCTCACGGTGCTGGAGGAACTGCGCCCGGACCAGGCGACGGCCTGGTGGGCGCGCACGCATCCGGCCGGAACGGTCCGCCACCCGCAGGCCCCGCCGCTGGAGAACGACGACACCGGGGCGCACGGGCGCCCGCCCCGGCACTTCGGGGAGGCCGCGCACTTCGCGGAGGTGGACTCCGGGCCGATGTCGGCGCCGTTCGCCGCTCTGGACCCGGACGCTGACGCCCCCGGCGGCGGTCTGTCGTCGTCCTTCGAGGACGTCACCATCAACCCCGGGGCGGCCCCGGTGTTCCCCGACACCCCGGCCTCGCTGTTCGACCCACCGGCACGTCCGCCCAAGGAGGACGAGGACGACGAGGACGAGCTCGACGACTTCACCGTCCCCGCCGCCTGGTCCGGCGCGCTCTCCCCCGGTCCGGGTCTCGACGACCCCCTCGGCTCCCCCCTCGACGAGCCCGAGTGGCGCGAACCCCGCTCCCTCTCCGATCCGGGCCCCTTCGAGGACCCGGCCCCGGGCTCCCCCGCCGCCGACCCTCCCCCCTCCGACGACCGGCCGCCCGGCGCCCGGCTGCTGCCGCCGATGCCCCCCGGGGTCTCGGACAGCAGCACCTGGGCCCCGCACTGGAAGTGGCCCATGGGACCGCCCGGACGCTGAACCGGCCCCCGCGCGCTCCCCCGCCCCGCGCGGGCGCGGAACCCGACCGACACGCACCCCGCCCCCACCCTCCTCGGGCGCGCGGGCAGCGGGTACGTGACAACTGTCATCCCCCTCGCACCGCGCCCCTCACACGAGGCCGGTGATGGCTGGGACTGTGGGCCGGGCGTCGGCCCACGGAATCATGGAGGACATGATGACGACGAGGGACACCCCCCAGGACCACGGTCGCCCGGACGGCGACGGTGACTCCCCACGGCCCACCCGTGAGGAGGCGCTCACGGAGGCGGGCCGGGCCTGGGACGAGGAGGAGACGCTCAGGGCCAAGGAGCAGTGGCGGAACCAGCGCCCCTGGCCCAGCACGATGACACGGCAGGACAGGGTCCTGGCCTGGATGCTCGTCGGCATCCCGGCGTTCTTCCTCCTCACCATGCCGCTGCGTCCGCTCTTCATCGCGGACCACGCCATCCCCCTCGCCTTCGTCACCGGCAGCCACGCGGCCGTCGGCGCCGCCGCGGCCTTCGCCAGCATCGGTGAGGCGCCGCTGTGGCTCGTGATCGTCGCGGGCGTGGTCGGCAAGGTGAAGATCGACTGGCTGTTCTGGTGGGTGGGCCGCCGCTGGGGGCAGGGCATGATCACCTTCCTGATCCCGAGCGAGCGCGGTCGACGGTTCGCCGCGCGCCTCCAGACCATGAACCCGTGGGTGATGCGGCTCCTGATCCCGCTGAGCTACCTGCCGGGCGTTCCCGCGGGCATCCCCAACATCGTGGCCGGGGTGAACGGGATGCGTCTGAGCACCTACATGCTGCTGGACGCCCTCGGCGCCCTGATGATCACCTCCGTCGTGGCGGCCGTCGGGTACGGCTCGGGGCAGGCGGGGGTGGACGTGGTCCTGCTCGTCGACAGCTACGCGATGTGGCTGACGCTCGCGCTCATCTTCGGCATGGCGGCGATCCCCACCTACGGCGCCATCAGGGACCAGCGGGCACGCAGGGCCCAGGCGCTCGCCGAGGCCGCCGAGGCCTACGACGCCGAGACGGCCCGCATCGCCGCCGGGGAGGAGCCCGCCGCCGGGACCACCGAGAAGCCGGTCCGGGATGTTCCCACCACCCCCAAGCCTCCCAACAGCGACGACGCCTGAAAGTCATCACCCCGTCGCACAGGGTCGCGCGCGGAGACGGGCTCCTTGGCTAGGCTGGCGTTCGGCAATCCGACACCCCGGGCAAGCCGGCTGCGCTGGGTGCGTCACAAACACACTCAAGGAGATCCCGTCATGGGACAGCAACACTTCGATCTGGTCGTCCTCGGCGCCGGGCCCGGCGGCTACGTCGCCGCGATCCGCGCGGCCCAGCTGGGCCTCAGGGCGGCCGTCATCGAGGAGAAGTACTGGGGCGGCGTCTGCCTCAACGTGGGCTGCATCCCCTCCAAGGCCCTGCTGCGCAACGCCGAGCTCGCCCACCTGTTCAACAACGAGGCCGACGACTTCGGCATCAAGGTGAACGGGACCGTGGAGTTCGACTACGGCAAGGCGTTCAGCCGCAGCCGCCAGGTGGCGGACGGCCGGGTCAAGGGCGTCCACTTCCTGATGAAGAAGAACAAGATCACCGAGCTCGACGGGCGCGGCACCTTCGTCGACGACCACACGATCGAGGTGCGCGGCGAGGACGGCTCGACCGAGACCGTCACCTTCGACAACGCGGTGATCGCGGCGGGCTCCTCCACCAAGCTGATCCCGGGCACCTCGCTGTCCGAGCGGGTCGTCACCTACGAGGAGCAGATCCTCAGCGAGGAGCTCCCCGGCAGCATCATCATCGCGGGCGCGGGCGCCATCGGCGTCGAGTTCGCCTACGTCATGCGCAACTACGGCGTCGACGTCACCATCGTGGAGTTCCTCGACCGCGTCGTGCCGATGGAGGACGAGGAGGTCTCCAAGGAGATCGCCCGCGCCTACAAGAAGCTCGGCGTGAAGGTCCTGACCTCCACCAGGGTGGAGACGGTCGAGGACACCGGCGAGGGTGTGAGGGTCACCGTCACCGGCGCGGACGGGAAGAAGCAGACGCTGGAGGCGGACAAGCTCCTCCAGGCGATCGGGTTCGCGCCCAACGTCGAGGGCTACGGCCTGGAGAAGACCGGCGTGAAGCTGACCGAACGGCGCGCGATCGAGATCGACGGCCGGGGCCGCACCAACGTCCCGCACATCTTCGCGATCGGCGACGTGACCGCCAAGCTCATGCTGGCGCACACGGCCGAGGCGATGGGGATCGTGGCGGTGGAGACCATCGCGGACGCCGAGACCCAGGAGATCGACTACCGCTTCATCCCGCGCGCCACCTACTGCCAGCCGCAGATCGCCAGCTTCGGCTACAGCGAGACGGAGGCGCGGGAGGCGGGGTACGACGTCCAGGTCGCCAAGTTCCCGTTCATGGCCAACGGCAAGGCGCACGGCCTGGGTGACACCCGGGGCTTCGTGAAGATCATCTCGGACGGGAAGTACGGGGAGTTCCTGGGCGCCCACATGGTCGGCCCGGACGTCACCGAGCTGCTGCCCGAGCTGACCCTGGCCCAGCAGTGGGACCTGACCGTGCACGAGGTGGCCCGCAACATCCACGCGCACCCGACCCTCAGCGAGGCGGTCAAGGAAGCGGTGCACGGCCTGGCCGGGCACATGATCAACTACTGATCCCGCGCGCGCCCGTGACGCGGACGGGGCCGGTCCCCGGTCGGGGACCGGCCCCGTCGTTCGTGCGTCGCGGCCGTCTCAACCGTGCCGGAGCAGGGGTTGCGTGCTGCACCGGAAGGCGCCGCCCAGGGAACGGGTGGCCCGGAGGTCGACGTACTCGACACGGACCCCGAGGGCCTCCAGTCGCTCACCGACGTCCGTGAACTCGGGGTCCGTGACGTAGGTGTCCGGGCTCAGCGGGAGTCCGTTGGTGGCGAGCGCGGTGGCCTGGTCGAAGCTCACCGGGACCGACCGCCACGGCCGGAGGGACTCCGGCACCCCGTCGAGGAGCGCCTCCTCGCACACGATCATCAGCCCCTCGCGCACCAGGCCCAGCGCGCAGTCCAGGTGCAGCATCCTCGGGTGGAGCCGGACCGTCTCCACCGTGTATCCGTGGGGCGCGAGGAACTTCCGCAGCCAGGACACCCCGGCGGTGTTGGTGGCCAGACCGGAGACCCCCACCAGGATCCGCCGTCCCAGCACGAGGACGTCACCGCCCTCGAGGAAGGGGCCCTCCCCCAACGACGCGTCCCCCGGTTCGGGGACCTCCGGAGCGGGGACGGCCACGTGCACGGAGTCCGCGGGGTCCACCCGTTCCCGCAGGAGGTCGCGCACCGGAAGGACCTCGCCCCGCCGGTAGGGGAACCTCAGCGAACCCTCGATCACCAGGTTGCCGATGGTGACGAGCGGGTCTCGGACGAAGAAGTTGGCGTAGCCGCGCCCCTGGGCGGCCTCCTTCTCGTGCGCCGTGAGCGGGCGGGGGTGGAGCACCTCGACGCCGTGGGACTCCAGGAGCGCGGACAGCTCCCCGCGTTCGCGTCTCAGGGCCCGGGCGAGGTCCGGCAGGTCCCGGTCCAGGTCCGCGCCGGGGGTGGCCGCACGGGCCACGTCGGACCCGAGGAAGTCCGTGTCCCAGGTCTCGGGAGGGGTGTCGGGCAGCCCGAGCTCGGAGCGGGACACGATGACCGTCCTCAGGGTGGCGAACTCGTCGTCGACTCTCACCTCGGGCACGCGCCCTCCTTCGTGGGCGATCGGACGGCGCGGGTTCCCGGCGACGGTGCCCGCGCCCTTGGCCTCCTCATTCTGCCCACGGACCGGGGCGCTGCCCCGGCCCGACGGGAGCCGTGGCGTGTCCGCGTGCCCGCCGAGGCGCCGCACGCACGAGGACGGGGCCGGTCCCCCGCCGTCCGGGGGCCGGCCCCGTCAGGGGATCACGCTCGCGTGCCGTCCGCGTCAGCGGATGAGCGACTCCACGTAGCCGTCCAGACCCACGGAGGCGTAGTGGGCGCGGGCCATCTCGATCTTGGTGAAGACGTCCTCGTACCCGGTCTGGGTGCCGTCCTCGTCCACGTACACCATCGCGCCGCTGATGTTGAAGAAGGTGACCATGTGGTCGCAGTCCTCGGGGACGGCGAGGGTGTGGATCTCGCCCGGCGGCTCGTAGACGAAGTGACCGGCCTCGGCCACCCAGTCGTGCTCGTAGTAGTGCCAGCGGCCCTCGATCACGTAGCCGAAGACCGCGCCGGGGTGGCGGTGCCGGGAGACGATCCCGGACGCGGTGACCTTGAGCAGGTTGCACCACTGACCGGTGACGGTGTTGAGCATCAGCGGCCGGAACCACACGTTCGGGGCCTGCGGCACCCACATGCGCGGGTCCTCGGGGACGGCCGGGATCGCGATCTCGTCGGGGATCCCGGCGGAGGGGTTGATGACGGGAGCTCGGTTCGGTGACACGGTTCCTCCAGGTGGACGGGGTGGGACGGAACGGGGGGAGAGCCGGGAGGGGCGGGGGTCAGGCGGCCAGGTAGCCGCCGTCGACCGGGAGGACCGCCCCCGTGACGAACCCGGCGTCCGGGCCGCACAGGAACTCGACCGCCCCGGCGACCTCGGCCGGGTCGCCCCAGCGGGCCATCGGGGTGCGGCCCAGGATGCGGGCCTCGGCCTCCCCGTCGGCGCGCACCCCCTCGGTGAGCTCGGTGCGGATCCAGCCGGGCGCGACCGCGTTCACCCGGATGCCCTGGGACGCCCAGGCGACCGCGAGCGACCTCGTGAGCTGGGTGACGCCGCCCTTGCTGGCGCTGTAGGCGGGGACCAGGGGACCGCCGAAGAAGCTGAGCATCGAGGCGACGTTGACGATGCTGCCCCCGGCCGCCGCCAGGGCGGGCCGGGCGGCGACGCACGCCCGCATGGCGCAGGTCAGGTTGATCTCCACGACCCTCGCGAACACCGCCGGATCGAACTCCTCGTGCCTGCGGATGATCCCGGCGGCGTTGACCAGCGCGTCCACGCGTGAGAAGGAGGAGAGGTACTCCTCCAGCGCGTTCTCGCCGGTGACGTCGAGCTCGGTGACCTCGGCCCGTTCCCGGAGCCCGGCCGGGGCGCGCTCGGCGCCCAGGCCGCAGACGGCGACGCGGCGGCCCCGGTCGGCGAAGCGGGCGGCGACCGCCGCACCGATGCCGCTGGTGCCCCCGACGACCACGACGGTCCCGTCATCGGACCTGGGTTCGGGGACGTCCCCCGGTGCTGTCTCCATGCGCTGCTCCTTCTAGGCGTCGGAATCCGGGACGGCGAGGGACTCGATCCAGTACTCGCGGGCGAGTGCGTCGACCCCGGCCGGTGACACCCCTCTGAGGTGGACGGTGGTGTCGGTGGTCCCGGCGACCCGTCCGTGGTCCTGGAGCCGGAGGAAGTGGTAACGCTCCGGCTGGAAGCCGAGGACCACGTCCACGTCGAAGCGGCCCCGCTCGTCGGGGGCGTCCGCGAGACCGGGCTCGGCCTTGCCGACCGCCTGGACCCCCAGCCACACCTGGTAGAGGAGGACGAGGAGCAGCACCAGCGCGATCCGCCGCAGGGTGGCGCTGCGGACCGCCCGCGACCCGAGGGACCTAGCGGACATCTGCGGCGCTCCCGTCACTCTCCTGGTCGCCGGCGCCGTCCCGGTCCCGGACGGCGTCGACCGCCAGGAGCCCGTTGATCCGGGCGACGGTCTCCCGGAAGCCGGGGTGGTCGACCGCCGCCTTCCAGGTGCGCGGGCGGGGCAGGTCCACGGTGACGATCTCCTGGACCGTGCTGGGCCGAGGGGACAGCACCACCACGCGGTCGGAGAGGAAGACCGCCTCGTCGATGTCGTGGGTCACGAAGAACACCGTGGGTCGGCGCTCCTCGAAGATCCGGGTGAGGTCCTCCTGGAGCCGGCGCCGGGTCTGCGCGTCGATGCTCGCGAAGGGTTCGTCCATGAGCATCACGGCCGGTTCGTTGGCCAGCACGCGGGCGACGCCCAGCCGCTGGCGCATGCCACCGGACAGCTCGTGCGGGTAGCGGTTCTCGAACCCGGCCAACCCCACGAGCTCCAGGAACTCGCGGCCGCGCTCCTCGCGTTCGCGCCGCTTCACGCCCTTCATGCGCAGCCCGAAGACCACGTTGCCGAGCACGGTCTTCCACGGGAACAGCGCGTGCCCCTGGAACACCACGCCCCGGTCGGGGCCGGGTCCGCTGACCTCGCGGCCGTCCACCGACACCGTCCCCGAGGTGGGGTCGGCGAAGCCCGCCACGGTGTTGAGGACGGTGGTCTTGCCGCAGCCGCTCGGTCCGAGGACCGACACGAACTCGCCCCGTTCCACCGTGAAGGAGACGTCGCCGATCGCGACGACCTCGTCCCCGCTGTAGGAGTCGGTGTAGACCTTCTCCAGGTGCTCGATCACCAACGCGGTCATCTGTCGTCCTCCATGCTTCGCACCAACCCCCACCGCTCCACGGTGGCCCGCTCGAACGGAGCGAGCACCAGCGCGTCGAGCATGTACCAGAGCACCCCGAGCACGACCATGCCGAGGAACACCTGACTGACGTCGCCCACCCGGCGGGCGTCGAACATCATGAATCCGATCCCGCTGGTGCCGACGATGATCTCCGCCGCCACCAGCGCCCGCCAGCCGTAACCGAGGCCGGTGCGCACACCGGTGGCCACGGACGGCAGCGCGCCCGGCAGGATCACCTCGAAGAACACCCGGACCCGCCCGGCGCCGAGGCTGCGCGCGGCCCGGATCAGCTCCTTGGGCACCTGCTCGACCCCGGAGACCACGCTCAGCATGAGCGGGAAGACGATCGTGTAGACGATGACGAACGTGACGGCGGTCAGGCTGAACCCGAACCACACGATGACGATCGGCAGCCACGCGATGTCCGCGATCGCCTGGAAGAACAGCAGGATCGGCCACACGGCCTTGCGCAGCCGCCAGAACAGGGCGGTGAGGAAGCCCATCGGGAGACCGATGAGCAGACCGAAACCGACCCCGTAGGCCAGGCGCTCCAGGGAGTCGCCCAGGTAGCCGACGAGGATGCCCTTGCGGAGCAGCTCGACGAACTCCAGCACCACCCGGTCTGGGCCCACGAAGAACGCCTGCGGGAAGAGCCCGCTCTCCGCCAGGACCCACCACAGGGCGATCACCGGCACGAACGGGCCCAGCGTGCGGAAGGCCGGGCTGCGGGTGAGCCGGAGCCACACCCTCCTGTGCAGCGGGGCCCTGCGTCGGACCGCCCGTGCGGGCGCGGCCCCCGAGGGGGAGCCGCCGCCCGCCGCAGCGGTCCCGGCGGGTCGGACGGTCCCGCCGGAAATCTCACCGAACGACCGCATCAGCGACCACCCCCCGTCATGCCCCACCGCTCCACGGTGTTCCGCTCCAGCGGAGCGAGCAGGAGGCGGTCCATCAACAGCCACAGGACACCGATGATCACCATCGAGGCGATGATGACGTCGGTGGAGAACGAGGTCTGGGCCAGGAACAGCGCGTAGCCCAGACCGGCGCTGGTCGCGATGATCTCCGCCGCCACCAGGCCGCGCCAGCCGTAGCCGAGGCCGATCCGCAGGCCGCTGACCACGCTCGGCAGGGCGCCGGGGAGCAGGACCTCCCAGAACAGCCGCCACGGTCCGGCCCCCAGCGAACGCGCCGACCTCAGCAGCTCACCGGGGATGCTGCGCACGCCCAGCATGGTGTTGTAGGCCAGCGCGAAGAACATCGCGTTCCACACGATGAAGATGACCGCGCCGTCGCCGTAGCCGAGCCACAGCGTCGCCACGGGAATCCAGGCGATCCCGGCGAGTGCCACGGAGAAGCGCAGCAGCGGGGTGAAGAAGGCGGAGAGGATCCGGCTGGCGCCGAGGGCGATCCCGAACGGGATCGCGGTGACGATCGCGATGACCGCGCCCACCAGCACCCGGTACAGGCTCGCGCTCAGGTGCCGGACCAGCTCTCCGCTGACCGCCATGGACCACAGGGCCTCGGCGACATCGGTGACCTGCGGGAAGACCCGCTTCGGCACCCCGGTCACGGCCACCGCGGCCGCCCAGGCTCCCACCAGGGCGACCAACGGCAGCACGAACCAGAGGAAACCGGCGGCCCGGTCTCCGGTACGGCCGCGGCGTGGGGCGGCCGTACCGGATCGCGCGGTGCGTCCGGAACCACGCGTCGGGCCGTGCGTCATACGGCGCACGCCTCCTGGTCGACCTCACGGATGAACGTGTGGTCGGCCTCGATCTCGGCCGTGTTGGGAACCTCGGGGAGATCGTCGAACAGCTCCGGGTTGTTCTCCTCGACGGAGAGGATCGGGCCCGGGACGAACAGGTCGTTGATGTCGGTCTCGTACTCCAGCTGGCCCTGCTCCTCCAGCAGGAGCGCGACGGTGTCCAGCGCCAGGTAGTTGCAGGCGGAGAAGCGGCCGTCGAGCTGGGCGATGTTGTACTCCATGGCGGCCTGGGCGACATCCGGCTCGGTGCCGGTCAGCCAGCGCGCGGCGGAGTCGGCGGCGTCCTCGGGGTTCTGCCGGATCCACTGGTCGGTGGCGGCGCGGGCGGTGAGGAAGGCCTCGACCATCTCACCGTTCTCCTCCAGGTACTCCGGAGTGGTGATGATGTACCCGATGAAGGGGATGTAGCCGCCGCCTCGGAGGATCTCCTCGGAGCCCTCGACCTGGTCCGTGATGGTGATCGGCCACGGGTCCCAGATGACGGCGGCGTCGATGCCGCCGGTCTCCAGGGCGACGGGCATGTCCGGCGGCGCGGTGTTGACCATCTCGACGTCGTCCGGGTCGATCCGCAGGTCCTTGAGGAGGCCCAGCAGGTACAGGTGGTTGATGGAGCCGAAGGTCGTGCCGATCTTGGCGTCCTCCAGCGTGGTGAGGTCCTTCGGGTCGATGCCGGAGTCCTCGGCGGCGACGATCGCGGCCGTCTCGTCGATGCTGCGCTGGACGGCCGAGCCGGTGTAGTTGCCGACCAGGGCCAGGTCCACGCCCTCGCCCGCCGCGGCCAGGGCCGGGACGCCGACCTGGATGATGTCGACCTCACCCGCCTCCAGCGCGTTGATCGCGTCGACGCCCGTGGGGAACGGGTCGGCCAGGGTCACGTCCAGGCCGTGGTCCTCGAAGTACCCGATCTCGGTACCGACGGGGAGGCCGATCTGGTCGATCGCGGACACGTATCCGGCGTTGAGGGAGCCGCTGACGGAGCCGCTGGCTCCCTCCACGTCCTCGTCGACGGTGGACCCGCCGCCGCACGCTGTGGCGAGCAGCGCGACGGAACAGACAAGGGAAAGGGGCGTGAGCGGAAATCGCTGCATGAGGTTCTTCCGGTACGGGGTGTGCGCCCTCACACGAACGCTTGCACGTGCCGTTTCCACTGGTGGAAGACGCACCTGGAACCCGCCCGCGCGGCGGTGAGGGAATGGGGTTGGAGGGCGTGCGAAGCTCCGGAGGACGAGGAGTCGTCCGGAACTTTCATGCTTTCGCTTGCCGACCGTATCGGGATATCGGCCCAACCGTGAAGTTCCATTCGCTTATACCCTTATTGGGAAAGCGAATACTGCCCGGTCCGCGTGGCCTACTCCTCGCCGCGTTCTGCGTTCCGCACCCGCGTCGGCAGTGTTCCCGCAGGTCGGGGCGCTTCGGTTACAGCCTGGAGAATTCTCCGCGCCGCAGGGGTGAGCGCCCGGGTGGAGTCCCAGCAGACGGCCACGCGGCGCCGGGGGGCGCCTTCGAGGGGGCGCACCCGGACCCCCTTGGTGTCGGCGCTCCAGGCGGCCAGCCAGTTGGTGACGCCGACCCCGATCCCGTGCGCGACCAGCGACACGAGCGTCTGCGGCTGGTTGGTGGCCTGGACGGGGGTGATGGTCAGACCGTGTTCCTGGAAGACGCGGTAGGACTCGAACTCCGCGGTCTCGGGGGCGTCGAGGCGGCCTATGACCACGATGGGGTGCGCGGCGACGGCGGCCATGGGGACGGGGTCGGGGACGTCGGAGAGCGGGTGGTCCTCGGCGTGCACGACGACCAGGGGCTCGGCCCACAGGGGCCTGCTGACCACGGAGGGGGAGGCGGGCTCGGGGGTCATGGGCCTGAGGTAGAGGTCGATGCCGCCTCCCGCGAGGGCCTCGTCCAGTTCGAGGGTGGCGTGCTCGGTGAGTACCACCTTGATGTCCGGGTCACTGTCGGCCAGGGACTGGAGGAGCCCGGGTACGAAGGCCGCGCTGGCGCTGGGGTAGGAGCCCAGGGAGACGATGCCGCGCGTGCCGCCGCGCCAGGGCGCCATCGCGGACTCGGCCCGCTCCAGTGCGCGCAGGACGTTGCGGGCCTGGACGGCCAGCGCGCCGCCCGCCTCGGTGAGCTGGACCGGTCGTTTCTTCCGGTCGAAGAGCGGTTGGCCGATCTCCCGTTCGAGCGCGGCGACGTGTTGGCTGACTCGCGGCTGTGACCTGCGAGTGGACTCCGCCGCGGCGACGAAACTCCCGGTGTCGACCACCGCCAGAAACGAGACGAACCACTCGAGGCGAATGTCCGTGTCGAGCATGTCGGGGGGCACTCCGGAGGGGTTGTGGGGAAGGGGGGTCACACGATACCGAAAAGGGATACCAGGCGCGAAACCGGTCATAAATCACACTCGCACCTGAGGCCCCTTCCATTTCAGACTATTACCGATACTGATTCTGACATTCCAGGAACCGGACACTGAGGCCGGATCGTCCCGTCCCGCCCCCGCCCCGTGCGGGGGACCTCCCCGGCGCCCCGGACTTGCTAGGTTTCCCTGTGTCCCCCGCCGGAGCCGCCTCCGCCCGGCGCACCCCCGAACCGAAAGCCACCCATGCGCCTGATCCCGTCCTCACCCCTCTCGTGCCTGGGCACGGCCGTCGCCGCAGTCGTGATCGGCGGTGTCGTCCTCGTCGGCTGCGACGTGGTCGACCTCGACCTGGACCTGAGCATGTCGTCAGGCGGCGCGGACTCCCCCGAGGAGGAGGCGAGCGCCAGCCCGAGCCCCGACGAGGACCAGCCGGAGGAGGAGACCTCCGCCTACGGCCTCCCCGCGTCCTGTGAGGCGGCCGGTGCCGCGCAGATCGTCGGGGACCTGGCACCGGGCCAGGTACTGACCGAGGAGAGCGGGGAGATCGAGGGGATCGAGGACGCCGAACAGCTCTCCTGCACGTTCAGCGACGGCGGCACGGAGCCCGGGACCCCGTCGTTCACGCTCGTGTTCACCTCGGGCGCCGACCCGAGCGCCAACCCGGACGTCGTCCGGGTCCCCGGTGCCGAGGCGGAGATGAACTGGGAGGTCGACGTCGACGTGGACGTGGACACCTACCACACGGAGGACTCCGACGACCTGGGCGGCGACCTGGAGTACGTCGGCACGGTGGACGGCTCCAGCCGCCACCTGTACCTCCAGCTGCCCGGCGACTTCCACGTGACCGCGATCGCCTACTTCGAGGACGTCGAGCGCGGCGACCTGGAGCGGGTGGTCCTCCAGGCCGCGGGGCAGATCCGCGACTAGGAGCCCGACCGACCCCGACGTGAGGGGCCGCCGACCGGTGTCGGCGGCCCCTCACGCGTCTCCGGGTGAACCGGGTGGCCCGGTTCACCCCCGCCCGACCAGGCAAAAGCACCGTCGGCGGACGTACCCGCCCCCGGGCCGACCCGGATTCCGCATCACCTCACCGACGCGCTCAGAGGTTCCTTGCCACCGCCCCCACCTGCTGGGATTCTTCCCGCAGCTCCGCAGCGAGCCTGGTCCCGCACGTCGTGGCCCGATCCCCCTCCGCCCGCCCCGTGTCAAGCGGCCCCGTGCCGCCCGGAAGGAACCTCCCGTGACCGACGTACACACCACACCGGACCTCGCCAGCCAGTCGGGGACCTTCGCCATCGGCGGCGACCTCCCCGTGCACCGCCTCGGCTTCGGCGCCATGCAGCTGGCCGGTCCCGGCGCGTGGGGAGAGCCCGGGGACCGCGACGAGGCCGTGGCCGTGCTGCGGCGCGCGGTCGAGCTGGGCGTCACCCTCATCGACACCGCCGACTCCTACGGCCCCGAGGTGAACGAGCGACTCATCCGCGAGGCCCTGCACCCCTACCCCGCCGACCTCCTCGTCACCACCAAGGCGGGGATGACGCACCCCGGCCCCGGGGAGTGGGAGGCCAACGGACGGCCCGAGCACCTCAAGCGACAGGTGGAGTCGAGCCTGCGCAACCTGGGTCTGGAGCGCGTCGACCTGCTCCAGCTCCACTGGATCGACCCGGAGGTGCCGCTGTCCGAGCAGCTGGGCGCCCTCGTGGAACTGCGCGAGGAGGGCAAGATCCACCACATCGGTCTGACCGGTGTGACGCGGGAGCAGCTCCGGACCGCCCGTAAGACCACGCCCATCGCCTCCGTGCAGAACGAGTACAGCCCCCTCCAGCGCCGCTGTGAGGACGTCCTGGAGCGGTGCGAGCAGGACGGGATCGCCTTCCTGCCCTGGTCCCCGATCGGGCGCGGGGTGCTGGCGGGCCCGGACTCCCCCCTGGCCCCGATGGCGGCCGAGCGCGGGGTGACCCCGGCCCAGCTCGCGCTGGCCTGGCTGCTGCACCGCTCACCGGTGATGCTGCCGATCCCGGGCACCTCGCGGGTCGAGCACCTGGAGGAGAACATGGTGGCCGCCTCGCTGAAGCTCACCGAGGAGGAGAGCGACAGCGTCCGGCGGCTCCTCGCCGTCTGACCCGTGGAACGGGTGGCTGACGCGAACGGCCCCGGTCGGCGCGCGTGCGCCGACCGGGGCCGTTCCCGGCCGCGTGGACTCAGGTGATGTCGGTGGTGATGCTCTGCCCGAGACCGAACATCTCGTCCATCTCGACGGAGGCGACGTCGACGTCGTCACCGACCACCGCGATCTGGCCCTCGACGCGCTGGCCGGGGCTCAGGGTGACGGCGGAGAGCGGGTTGATGTCCGCGAAGATCGCGTCCGCCCAGTCCGACCGGACGGTCCCGTCGGCCAGGATCACGTTGAAGTAGATCGGGTTGACCTCCAGCGGCTCGTCGCCGTTGTTCTCGACGGTGACGTCGATGACGGTGTACACGGTGTCGTCGATCGTGTCACCGGCCGTGCCCGCGTGGGAGGCGGTCAGGACGATGTCGGAGACCTCCTCGGCGGGCTCCTCCTCGGCGGCCTCCTCGGACTCCTCGCCCTCCTCGACCGCGGCCTCCTCGGTGTCCGAGGAGCTGGCACCCGTGGAGGAGGAGGTGTCCTCGTCCCCGCTCAGCGCGACCACGCAGCCGACCATGAGCAGCAGGATCAGGATGACGCCGAGGCACCCACCGCACCCGAGACCGATCTTCTTGCCCGTCGACATGCCGGACTTCGGCGGCACCGGCGGGGCGCCGTAGGGCGGCTGCCCGCCGTACGGCTGGTTCGGGTCGTACGGGGCCTGGTTGGGGTCATAGGGGCCCTGGTTGGGGTCGTACGGACCCTGCTGCGCCCCGTACGGCTGCTGGTTGGGGTCGTACGGGGGCTGCTGGCCGTACGGCTGGTTGGGGTCGTACGGAGGGGGTTGGTTCGGGTCGTACGGCGGCTGCTGGCCGTAGGGCTGCTCGGAGCCGTAGGGCTGGTTCGGGTCGTGGGGGTGGGACATGGGGCTCCCTCTCTGGGGACAGGGCGGCGGAGCGGGAGCCCGCCGGGGGACGTGTACGTCGTTCAGACGTGCGGGCCCGGTCGCGGGTTCCCGTTCACGGCGCGTCTGGGGACCGACGTTAACCGGCTTCGGCGACACTTCGTCACGAAATCGGGACCAGTTCGGTCACAGGGGGCGAAGCCGGTCGAACGCGGGTCGACGCGCGGACCGGCCCGGAACGTGAGAGGGGGGGGCCGCCCCCACGGGGGGCGCCCCCCCCCGCCCCCGGCCGGAGACAAGACGCCCAACCGCTACACAAACAAAAACAACCCCCCCCACCGACAAAAGAAAAAC
>NZ_JBHYOW010000029.1:0-37536 GCF_042745575.1 Nocardiopsis sp. NPDC058789 | reverse complement strand
ACTACATCTCGGGGGGGTGGGCGGGGGGGGGGGGGGCGTGCCGCCCCGCGCGGCCGTGGTCCCTCATCGGGTCTCCTCGGCGGGCCCCCCCCCCCCCCCCCCCCCCCCCCGCCCCTCGTCCTGGTCCCGCGTCAGGCTCCGGGGGTGTCGGGTCCCTCGATTCCCGACTCACGGAGGAACCGGGCCTCCGGGCTCTCCGGGTCGTAGGGGCGGGCCGCGGTCATGACCACCCGGGCGTTCTCCGGAGTGGTCACCTCGACCTCGACCGAGCCCCAGGGCATCTGGCGCGGACCTGTCGTGGACCCGGGCCGCTGCTCCTCGCAGGCCGTCACGATGCCCTCGATCTGGTTCAGCACGCAGGAGAAGCTGACGCTCGAGGCGGACGCCTGCTCCGGGCGCTCACCCGGCACGAGCAGGACGTCCTGGAACGCCCAGCGCCGCAGGTGGACGACCTGGCCGGGGACCGAGTAGAGGTCGAAGAACCCGAGGCCGTCGACCCAGAACGCCTTGGACGCCTCCAGGTCGTGGGTGGGCACGGTGACGAACATCGGCATGCCGTAGATGCCCCGGAACAGTTCCGGAGGCGCGGTGTCGGGTCCGGGCGGAGGGACGGGGCTGACGCTGAACGCGTGGAAGGTTTCGCTCATGGGGACCATCGTTGACCCTCACGTCGCGTGAGGGTCAAGCCGATGCGAGGCCCTCCGTTTCGGTCCTTCTCCAATAGGGGCTGTGGGTTCTGTGGAAGGTGCGGACGGTACCGGGTCCCAGTCCGCTTGGTTGTCGTATGTCCACTTTTGGCTGCGAAAGGTTCTGTGACGCCCCTCATAGTCCACATCTGGTGAGCAAATTGTGGCCTTGAGGTTTTTGGGTGTTACGGCCCGCCTTGGGAGCCCGTTACCTGCGCAAACGAGGAGATCGCCCCCATTTAGTCGCGTGTCTCCGGCCTGTTCCGGGGCACAGACCGAAAAACCGGTCGCGTTGCAGCCATCTCCCAACCCGGTGATGGCGCACCATAGAGGATGGGGTAAAGACATGCGGGGGCCTTGTGGTCGCGTGCGGTCGCCCGCCGGACGGTGTGGCGGTGCGTGTGCGGTCGGGAGGCCCTGGTGTCTGCCAACCTTTCCCGCACGAACCACGACGCAGGAGCTCAGCAGATGAGGCATCAGCACGTCCACCGGCGGGGTTGGCGACGCATCCTGATGACGTTCCTGATGCTGTGCGGACTCATCCTCATCCCACTGAGCTCCGCGCAGGCGAACCCCATGTGCGCGGGCAACCCGGCCCCGCTCCCGGAGTCCGCGGGCAGTGGTTCGGACGGTCTCCTGGTGCCGCCGCAGTCGCAGTCGGCGATCGAGGGTTCCCCTGACGGGATGCCCCCCGACGCGAGCATGTACGGCCAGTACGGGACCGCCGGTCAGCAGTGGCACATGATCACCGAGTCCTGTGTGGACAAGATGGGTTTGGGCGCCCAGGCCACCATCGCGAACTCCGCCTGGGACCTGTCGAAGACCATCAACCAGTCGACCATCACCGTCTACCAGGCGGCCACTTCGGATGGTCTTTTGTCCAGTTTCACCGAAGCCGTCGAAAGCGTGATCATCGCTCTGAGGGAGGGTATTTGGCGTCCTCTCATTCCGACGATGGTTATTCTCGGTGCGATCTGGCTGGGTTGGTACGGCCTCATCCGTAAGAGGATGACGCTGACGCTGGAGTCCTCGGTCTGGATGGTTGCCGCCACCGCGATCGGCATGTGGATTCTGGTGAACCCGGCTCAGGTCATGGGCATGGGCAGCGCTCTGGTCAACTCTGGGACACAACTGGTGACCAGCGCCGTTGGCCAGGTTCCCTACGGAGGAGGTTCCGGATCGTGCCCTGCAGGAGCGGAGCCGCCCGAACGCGCCAGCTGGGAATCCGAGGCTGATTTCCAGGTGCGCCGCAACGCGGACATGCTGTGGTCGAGCCTGGTGTGTCAGCCGTGGGTTGCCGGACAGTTTGGTAGTTCCACCCTGGCCGAGGACGCCTCGATCGACCACTCAATGGATCTGATCGCAGCGCAAGGCATCAGCCGAATTGAGCAGCAGCAGATCTCCGACGGGGAACTCGACCCGAATGCGCTTGCCACCGAAAAACAAGAGTCCTACGAGGCGATCGCCGCAGACGTTGAATCCACCTACCCGAGCGTCTATCCGCTCTTTGCGGGGGATGACCAGGGGAGTCGACTGGGCGTGGCGACCCTGGCTCTCTTTGCGTCGATCTTCGCGGGTGGGTTGATCCTGGCTGCCTCGGTGGCGCTCATCGTACTGAAGATCGCTTTCATTCTTCTGTTCATGCTGGCGCCAGTGTTTCTTTTGATCGGCATTCACCCTGGTTATGGGCGGATGGTGCTGCTGCGCTGGGTGGAGCTGATGGTCGGGTTCCTGCTCAAGCAGATCTTCATCGTTCTCCTGATGGCTCTGCTTGTCATGAGCTACGGCATCGTCATGTCCACCAGTCTGGGCTGGGGCCTGCAGATGATCCTGCTCGCGTTGTTCACCCTGGCGATCTTCATCTACCGGAAGACGTTCGCCTACCTCTTCGCCTCGGTCAACGCGAACACGTTCACCTCGCGCATCGTGACCGACGCCGCTCGCAGCCAGGCCCTGGACAAGAGTGCGATGGTGCTCCCCCCGGTCGCCTACCTCAAGACGCAGAACTGGGGCCGCCGCCGGGGCGGCATGATCGCTGGCGCGGCGGCGGGTGTTCCCGTGGGTGGGGGCGTCACGCCGGGGGCCACCGAAACGGCGGAGGAGGTTCCCGAGGGCGGCAACACCCGCGCCGAGGGCGCTCGCGTTCGGGGAGTCGGCGGCTACGGGCGGGTCCGGGGCAACGACAACGCTCCGCCGCTCAACGTCAGTCGGAGCGGTGGGGGCGGTGCCCCGCGCCCGACCACCGGTTCCCGCAATAGTGACCAGGCACCGAGTCTCTCCGGAGGGGGAGGCGGAGGTGCTGGGGCAGCTGGCGGCGGCGGAGCGATCCCGCCCCGGCCCGCCGGCGGCTACACCGGAACCGGGGACAGCGGCTGGGCCGCCGTCTTCGGTACCGGCGGCGGAGGCGGTGGTGCCAACCGCAACGACGGTGGTGGCTCCGACTCCCGTTCCGGTGGGGGCATGTTCGGTGGCGGATCCAGCAACTCACGTGCGGCCAGCGCGGACCGCGCCGAGCCCAGCACCGGGCGGGGCATCTTCAACGGGCGCGAGGACACCCCTGCCCAGGGGAACCTCGGCGGCCGGAGCTCGCGTTGGGGTGGGCCGAAGGAGAAGCGTGACCGCCCCGCCCCGCAGCGGCCCGCGCGTCCGGCCCCCGCCGACCGTGGCCGACGAGGCGACGGAGAGGGCGGCTGGCTGACCGGTTCCGGGAAGAGCAAGGACAACGCCCCCATCACCCCGTTCTGGGGGGAGGGCGGCCCCTCCAGCACCCGGGACCGCAAGCGCGACGTCCCCTTCTGGCTGAACGACGACCAGTGACCCGGTCACAGAGCAGACGACAAGGCAACCGACCACCATGCCCAACCCTCTCCCCGAACGCACCCAGCGACTGGTCGTCATCGGCCTGATCGCCGCCCTGGCCGGTTTCGGCATCTACTTCAGCCTCGGCGGGTTCGGGGACGACCAGGCGGAGGATCCCGGTGGTCCGCCCCGGGAGCCGGGTGCCGCCCAGGGGGAGGCGCCCTCCTCCAACCCGGGGGCCCTGGCCACCGTCCCGCCCAGCCCGATCCCGACCACCGCCGCCGAGGACCTGGACGTCCTCGGCTGGTTCCCGTTCTCCGAAGGCGAGTTCCAGGCGGCGGGAGCGACCGCACAGGCCTTCGCCGAGGCCTACGGGACCATCGACTACGCGCAGGATCCCGAGGCCTACTACGCGGCCATGGAGGCCCTGTCGACCGACGAGTACGCGGAGGTGCTCTCCGACGCGAACCGGGTCGGCGCCTTCTGGGCGGAGATGAGCGAGGCCGAGGCCGTCGCGGAGGGACGCGCGGAGGTCCAGGAGATCCGGACCTTCGGCGCGGACTCGATCACCTTCGTGGTCACCGCGCAGTCCATCACCGAGACCGGTGCCTCCGAGTTCGACGAGGATCTCGGAGACTTCGCCGTCACCCTGGTCCGCGACGGCGGGACCTGGGCGGTCTTCGACTTCCAACCCGCCGACGCGGGACAGTTCGGGGAGGAGTGAACGCGTGATCTCCGCTCTACGTACCGCGACCCCGAACGAACGAACGGGTTCCTGCCTGACCAGGGTCGCGGTCCTGGCGGCCGTCGGTGTGGCTGGCCTGGTCCTCCTGACCCTGATGGTGATCCCGGCGCTCACCAACAACACCCAGGTGGGTTCCTGGTTGGCCTCCGGCGTCGTGTGCGCCCCCAACGCCGACGCCGACCAACCGGACAGCAGCGCCTACGCGATGGACACCATCCCGGAGAACTACCTGGAGCTGTACAAGGAGGCGGGCGAGGACCGGGGGGTTCCGTGGAACATCCTCGCGGGCATCGGGCAGGTGGAGTCCCACCACGGGCGCTGGGAGGGGCCGGGGATCACCGAGGGCCACAACGACTGGGGGGCCTCCGGCCCCATGCAGTTCGGATCGCTGGACGGGTCCGCGGCGGGGAACAGCTGGGGCGGTGAGCCGATCCAGCCGGTCGACGAGCGGCCCGAGCTGGGCTACGGGGTGGACGGCAACGACGACGGCGTCGTCAACGTCTACGATCCGGCCGACGCCATCCCGGCCGCCGCCGACTACCTTCTGGCGCACGGCCTCGAGGACGACGTCCGCCAGGCGATCTTCGGCTACAACCGTGCCTGGTGGTACGTGGACGACGTGCTGGAGTGGGCGGAACGGTACGCGGACGGCGACTTCAACACGTCCGACTCCATCCGGACCGCGGTGCTCTGCGAGTTGGACGAGGACGGGGTGCCGATCGGCCAGGCGCCTGACGACCTGACGCAGGCGGTCGTGGACTGGGCCCTCGACCAGCGCGGCAAGCCCTATATCTGGGGCGGTACCGGACCGGACGGGTACGACTGTTCCGGACTGACGATGAAGGCCTACGAAAGCATCGGAGTGACGGTCCCACGGGTTTCGCAGGACCAGTGGGGTTTCGGCCCGGAAGTCCCTCAGGGCGAGGAACAACCCGGGGACCTGGTCTTCTTTGACGTGACCCGGGCCGGAGAGCCGCCGGGACCGGGACACATGGGAATGGTGATCGGGGACGGTTTGATGGTCGAGGCCTGGTGCACCAACTGTGGTCCGATCGCGGTACGCGAGTACGATGACCCCAATCGTGCGGACATCGTGGGGTTCACCCGTCCGCTTGAGCACCCCGAAGTGAAGGCTCAGCTGGAGGCGCAGGCGTAACCGTGGCGGACACCCAGGAAAAGGACGCGAAGCGCGGAAGACCAGCGAAGAAGGGCCTGCACGGCTGGAAGGCGGCCCTCACGGTCTTCGGGTGCGGTACCTTCGCCGCCTTCGGTGTCTTCGGTGTGCTTGTGGGGGCTCTCAGCCTCCTGGTGGGTTCCGTTTCCTCTGGAATATCCAGCGATGCCTCGGAGGCTCCAGTGGCTGCCGAGCAACGAGGGAAGCCGCGCGCCGAACTGGAGCCGGGCGGACTGGAAGTCTGCGGTGACTACATGGCGCTACCCAGCATGAGAGATCTTCATGTTGAAGAGACGGTCTCCGTGTCTCATTCGGACCCTGCCGAGAATCCTGGATTTGACCAGGAAGAGCCTCGTCTGGTGTCGGGTGCATGCAGTTTCACCGTAAGGCCACAGTTCGGTACTACCGCACTCTGGTACTTTGATTTCGAGTTCGAAGCGGTCGTCCATGACCCGCAGGAGGATCGGGATCAGGTGGCCGAGGAGTTGTTTGCCGAAGCTCTGGAATCCGTTCCTGCGGAGTTCTCGCAGATTGAGTCGCAAGCAGATCCCGACTGGGCTGATGCGGCGCAGTCCTTTTATGGTGAGGACCTCGACGGGGTTTCTCAGTATCTCGTGGTGGCGCGGACTCGAAGCGCCGTCTACACGATGGTCTTCTCCGGTGATCCTGAAGGGCTGGAAAGCGGTCAGGTTCCGGAGTTCGACTTCGAACGCCAGGGGGAGGCCCTCGGGTCGCGCTTGAATGACCGGTTCTTCACTATTATTCCGGAGTAGAGGCGTGAAGACGCTCCTCCTCCAGAGAAGCACCCCTACGCGACGCCGGCCATGAAGTGGTGGCGGCACAGGGTCGTGTACGACTCGTTGCCGCCGATGTGCACCTGCTCGCCCTCGTAGATCATGACCCCGTCGACCACGCGGGCGTTGTGTGTGGCGCGGTTCCCGCACCAGCAGCGGGCGTAGACCGGCAGGATCTCTATTTTGTCCGCGAGTTCGACGAGCCTCTTCGACCCGGGGAACAGTGCGCCCTGGAAGTCGGTCAGGATCCCGTAGCAGTACACGTCGATGCCCATGCCGTCCACGACGCCCGCGAGCTGTCCGACCTGCTTGAACGACAGGAACTGGGCCTCGTCGCAGATCACGTAGGAGGCCTTGCGGTCGGCCACGTCGTCGTACAGGTCCAGGGCGTCGCCGACCTCGACCGCGGGTGAGGTCAGGCCCAGTCGCGAGGAGATGATCCCCGAGCCCGCGCGGTCCTGTTTCGTGTACAGGACGCCCTCGCCCCCGCGGGAGTGGTGCTCCTGGAGGGCCATGGTGCTCTTGCCCGAGTTCATCGAACCGGTGAAGTACTTCAGCTCCGCCATGTCTCTTCCTCGGTCGCGGGCGCTGCTTGGGGGAGGCCCGACTGCCGTCGAGGCCAGCAGCGAAGATATCAGCGGGGAGCGGGGCCCGGTCACACCCGTCGGAGCCCTCCCGTCCGGTGGCCGCGTCGTGGGGGACGGTTCGCGGCCGGTTGCGGGGGTGGGGCGGTTCGGGAAGGGGCCGGTCCGAAACCGGGTGGGGCGCGCGTGTGGGATGTCGCACGCGCCAGTGACCTCCCGTGGTGATGGGTTCGTGACGTGCGGGACGGCGGGTGAGCGTACCGTCCTGGGGTGCGCTGTTGCCTCGCGGGGCTCCGGTGGGTCGCGGTCGGCGCCCCCGGGACTCCTGGGAGCGCCCTGGGAGCGGTTCCGCGCGAAGGATGACGCGCTCGGAGCCGTCCGAAACGGCTTCGATATATTTGGGCGCGCCTTGTCCTCATTCAGGGCGCGTGTGTGAGGGGGAAAGTGACGTTGCGGCGGGAACAGGTCACCCAGATCGTGGAAAGTCGTTGGTTCTCCAACGTCATGCTTGCCGTGATTCTGGCCAATGCCGTCATATTGGGCTGGGCGACCTATGGCGGTTCCGCCCTTCCGTATCTCGAAGCCGTCGAGCAGTTCGTGATCGGTCTGTTCGTCGTCGAGATGATCCTCAAGCTGTACGCCTGGCGCGGGGGGTTCTGGCGGGACGGCTGGAACTGGTTCGACTTCGGGGTCGTCGTGATCTCGCTGATCCCGGCGAGCGGGCCCTTCGCGGTGCTGCGTATCCTCCGGGTCCTGCGGGTGCTGCGGGCGATCACCGCGGTCCCGCAGATGCGCCAGATCATCGGCGCCCTCTTCAAGGCGGTGCCCGGCATGGGCACGGTGATCGGTCTGCTGCTCATCGTGGTCTACACGTCCGCGATCCTCGCCCAGCAGATGTTCGGTGAGAGCGTCCCGGAGTTCTTCGGGAACCTCGGCACCTCCCTGTACACGATGTTCCTCCTCATGACCACGGAGAACTGGCCGGACGTCTCGGACGAGGTGCTGGCACACCACCCGTACGGGTGGGTCTTCTTCGTCGTCTACATCGTGCTCACCGCGTTCATCATCCTGAACCTGGTGATCGGTGTGATCGTCACGTCGATGGAGCAGGAGTTCGGCAAGGGCCGCTGGGAGGAGGACCAGCAGCTCGAACTGGTCCAGCACAACGCGGTCATGGATCGGCTGGCGGAGCTGAGCGAGCAGGTGCGACGACTGGAGGGCAGGCTCCGGGAGGAGGGCGCCGCAGAGGTCTCCGTCGTGGGCGGCGATGCCCCCGAGGGGGAGGCCGGGGAGGGCGGGACGAGGGCCCGGGAGTGACGGGCCCCCGACCCCTCAGGGGCTGGTCAGGATGACCAGCCGCTGGGTCGCCCGGGTCATCGCGACGTAGCGGTCGACCGCGCCCTCCACCCCCTCACCGAAGCGGTCCGGATCGACGAGGACGACCAGGTCGAACTCGAGGCCCTTGACGAGGTCCGGGCTCAGGGAGCGCACGCGCGGCGTGGCCCGGAACGCGGGGTGGCCGATCAGGCAGGCGGTTCCCTCCGGGTTCTCGGCGAGCCAGGAGTCGACGACCTCCCGCAGGTCCGACAGCGGTCCGTGCCGGACGGGGATCCCGCTGGCCCGGACGGAGGTCGGCACGTTGGCGTCGGGCAGTTCCGCGCGGATCACCGGTTCGGCCTCCGCCATGACCTCCTCCGGGGTCCGGTAGTTGACGCTGAGGGAGGCGAGGGTGACCCGGTCGAGGCCCACCCGCTCCAGCCGGTCCCGCCACGACTCGGTGAACCCGTGCCGGGCCTGGGCGCGGTCCCCGACGACGGTGAAGCTCCGGGACGGGCAGCGCGGCAGCAGCATGCGCCACTGCGCGTCGGTCAGCTCCTGGGCCTCGTCCACCACGATGTGCGCGAACGGTCCCGCGAGCAGGTCCGGGTCCGCGGCGGGCAGCCCGTCCCCGTCGACGAGGGTGTCCTGGAGGTCCCGGTGGCGCAGCATCGTCACCAGCCCCTCGCCGTCGTCGTCGGCCTCCAGCAGGGTGTCGATCACGGACGACCTGCGCTCGTGCTCGGTCGCGGCCGAGGCCTCGCGGCGGCGTCGGTGTTCGGAGGCCCTCGGGTCACCCAGCCGCCGCCGGGCGGCGTCGAGGAAGGGCAGGTCGGAGATGGTCCAGGCCTCGGGTTCCTCGCGCTGGAGCCGCTGGATCTGGTCGGCGTCCAGCCACGGCGCGCAGAGCCGGAGGTAGGCGGGCACGGTCCACAGGTCCCCGACGAGGTCGGTGGGTTCCAGCAGCGGCCAGGCCCGGTGCAGGGTGGTGAGCAGTTCCACGTCACGGAGCAGCGTCGCCCTGAGCGTCGGCGGGGCGACCTCCTCGTCGGTCCGGTCGGCCAGCTGGTCGAGGAGGATCTCCACCAGCTCGTCGAGGATGGTCTCGCGGGCCTCGTTGTGCGCGGTGCCCGGGTCCACCGACCCGAACGCCTCGGCCCAGTCGTCAGCGCTCAGCCGCAGGTCGCACCAGGGGGTCGAGACCGTCGTGCCCGTCTTCGGGGGCCGCTCGTAGAACCGGACGGCCGGTTCGATCGCGTCCACCAGGTGCGCCGACTCCTTGAGCCGCGCGGCCTCGGGATCGGCCTCGGTCCGCGTGGTGCCGCCCTCGGGGACCAGGTCGCGCACCGTACAGGTCTGGACGCCCTCCTCACCGAGGCTGGGCAGGACGTCCGCGACGTAGGCCAGGTACGGCTGGTGGGGGCCGACGAACAGGACCCCGCCCCGGCGGTGGCCCACACGCGAGTCCGAGTAGAGCAGGTGCGCCGTGCGGTGCAGGGCGACCACGGTCTTGCCCGTGCCCGGGCCGCCGTCCACGACGAGGGCGCCGCCGGAACCGGCGCGGACGATGGCGTCCTGGTCGGCCTGGATCGTGCTGAGCACGTCGCGCATCCGGTCCGAGCGGTGGGCGCCCAGGCTGGCGATGAAGGCGGACTGGTCGTCGAGCGCGGCGTGGCCCTCGAAACCGTCCTCGGTGAACACCTCGTCCCAGTAGTCGCTGACACGGCCGAGGTTCCAGCGGTACCGGCGACGGCTGGCCAGGCCCATCGGGTGGGCGTGGGTGGCCGCGAAGAAGGGTTCGGCCGCGGGGGAGCGCCAGTCGATCAGGAGGCGCCGCCCGTCGCGGTCGGTCAGGCCGAGCCGTCCGACGTAGACGGGTTCGAGGTCGTCGGCCCCGACCATGCGGCCCAGGCACAGGTCGGAGCCGAAGCGGCGCAGGGTGCGCAGGCGGGCGGACAGCCGGTGCACCTCCATGTCCCGGTCCAGGACCTCGCGCACCTTGCCCGTGGGAGCCCGGCGGCGCTCGTCCAGCCGGGCGGAGAGGTCGCTGATCGACTGTTCGAGGGTGTCCCGGACGGCGGCGAGGTGCCTCTCGTCGTCGGAGACCAGGGTCGGATCCCCCTTGGAAGAGAGGTGGTCCGAAAGCTCGAAGACGCTTCTGGCCTGCTGTTTCACAACGTCCCCCGTGTCGTTGGTTCTGCTCACGGTGGACCATTGTGAGGGGCGAGGGGGGTCTTGCGGCAAGCCCCGGGGTGAGCTATAAGTTGAGAATGGCGGGGAGTGTCCTGAGACTCCCGCCAGCCCACCGATCTCCGCCGGGCACACGGCGTGGCAGGTCGGACCCCCACCCCGTGAACGCGTCCTTCGGCATGGCCCCGTGGCCCTGATGGGCGGCCCCAGCTCCGGGCCGCCCACCCGACCGAACCCGAAACGGGCTCACCGAGCGCTCTCGGACAGAGCCGGTGCCGTTGTTCCCCGACGGCTCCCGAGGCTGTCCGTTTGTGGTGGGAACATCCTCTGTGATGCCGGGTGTCTGTTTGGTGGCGGGAATGTTCTGGGTCGGCCTCGATCTCGGGTTTTCTCTGTTCTCCGGGCCGAAAGCGTTGTAGGAACGACGGGAAAGCCCAGCGAACGCTGCGTGCCCCCAGCTGAGGAGAGAGCGGACATCGATGGACGTTGAGCCCGAACACGACGGTCGGACCCCCAGACAGCGGGACCGGGACCGCAAGTACCGGGAGCACGTCGCCAGAGTCCAGCGCCGGGACCGGCTCGACAGCTGTGTCACCGACGTACGGCTGATCTACCAGGCCCTGCGGCACCGTGCCGAGCGCGGTTCCCCGGAGTGGAGCGAGTTCGACCGGCTCTGGCGCTACCACGGGGAGGTCGAGAAGACCGTCTCCCAGTTCACCGCCGCCGAGCAGGACCAGATCCTGGACGAGTACCCGAGGCTCGCCGCCCACCTCCGGGCCGAGTACCGGCTCTGAGGCGCGGGAGCCGTGTCGCCGCGGGCGCCGTGTCGTCCCGGGAGTCGGAGCGGCGCGTCGGTAGTGTGCCGTCCATGACCTTCGCGAACGTCGGCGTCCTGGAGACCGCCCCGGGCAGGCGGGACGAGGTCGTCGCCGTCCTGACCCGGCACAACCCCGAGCTCGGGGCAGCTGGATGCCTCTCGTACGAGGTGGGCGTCGACGACGCCGCACCCGACACGGTGTTCGTCACCGAACTCTGGGAGTCGGAGGACGCGCACCGGGCCTCCCTGCGGCTGCCCGGCGTTCGGGCCGCGATCGTCGAGGCGCGGCCCCTGCTCGCCGGGATGGACGGGCGGCGCTTCACCGTGGTCGGCTCACCCCTGCGGGACTGACCCGGCTCAGATCCAGGACTGGTTGAGCGCCTGGGGGCCGGTGGGTTCGTCGTTGGGGTCCACCTCGTGGTTGCCTCCGTTCCCGTTGGTCCCGTCCTCGCGCGCGCCGCTGTCGTCGGGGTCGCGGTCGCTCGGGTGGCGTCGCGCCCTGGTTCGGCGCTCGCGCCGCAGCCGTTCCAGCTGACGCTGGCTGGACAGTGTGTCGGGGTGTTCGTGGCCCTGGACGCGGCTCCGGTCCGCCACCAGCGCCTCCAGGGCGCTGACCGCGCCGTCGGCGTCGTGTGCGCGCGCCTGCCAGCAGGCCAGGTTGTGCCTGCTGGTCAGGGTGCCCGGGTGGTCCGGGCCCAGTACCTCCTCCTGGACGGCGACCAGCTCGCGGAGTTCGTCCACCGCGCCCTCGGGGTCCCCGGCGACGCCGCGCCAGTGGGCGAGGTTGTGCAGGGTGCTGAGGGTGTTGGGGTGGTCGGGACCGAGGTGGTCGCGCTGGTCCGCGAGGAGCGCGCGGGACGCGTGGACCGCCGTGTCCAGGTCACCGGACTCGGCCTGGCACACCGCGAGGTTGCCCCGCGTGCTCAGGGTCTCCACGCGGTCCGCGCCCACCACACGGGTCAGGTCCTCGAGGAGCCGGCGGTAGCGGGTGATCGCCCCGGCGGTGTCGCCCGCCTGCGCACGGAGGTAGGCCAGCCCGTGCCGGGTGCGCAGCGTGTCCAGGTGGTCCGGGCCCAGCACCCGGAGCTGGCGTTCGTGCAGGTCCTCGAAGGCCCGTTGCGCCTGAGACAGGTCGGCGGTCGCCCCCGTCCAGTACGCCAGCGGGTCCGTGATGACGGGCGCGCCGCCCTGGCCGCCGTGCCGGAAGAAGTGGCCCGTGTGCTCGGCGGGGTGGCCCCCGGGTTCGAGGGTGTGCGCGACCGCCTCGGTCAGCACCTCCCAGTACGTCACGGCCCACTCCACCTGCCGGGAGGTGTCGAGGCCGCTTCCGGCGCGGAACAGCACCGGGTGGATGCCCTCCTCCCACAGCCAGCTCCACACCCGGACCCGGCCCGTGGTGCGTTCGCGCAGCACGGCGGTGTTCGAGCGCAGGCGGCGGCCCAGGGCCGAGTCGCGCGCGGTGTCCGGCCACACGTCCACCAGCCCGTCGGCGATGGCCCGGACCGCCTCCCTCGTGGGGCGGGTCCGGGTGTGTTCGAGGGTGGCGCGCTGGGTGAGCAGGTGGGCGACGATGACCAGCGGAGTGTCCCGGGTGACCAGGTTGAGGCGTTCCAGCGAGGCGAGCGCGAGTCGGACCTCGTGGCGGGTCAGGGTGCGCGCGGGGAAGGTGCGCCGCCCCAGGTAGGTGCGGATGGGACGGGAGACGACGACCTGTTCCGGCGTGGCGGCGGAGTCGAGGAGGGCGATCAGGCCCATGAGGGGTCGCGCCACGCCCTCGGGTCGGTGGGAGTCGGCGCGTTCCAGGGCCAGCTCCCAGGTGACGGCGACCGGGGAGTCGGTGTCCCAGTGCGGGAAGGACGCACGGCGCTCGGCCGCACGCCGGTGGAACAGGGCCAGGTAGGCGGCGGGGGAGAGCTGGAGGTCGGCCATGTGGGCGGCCGCCTGCGACAGGGCCAGGGGCAGGTGGTCGAGGGCGGCGGCGAGGGGGCGCAACTCGTCGTCGGTGTGCGCGATCCCGGCCTCCACGAGCGCTGACCTGAGGAAGCCGTGTGCCTCGGTGTCGGAGAACCCCCGGACGTCGTGCGGAAGGGGCCCGTGCGGGGAGAGGTCGTGCCGGGTGGTGACGATCATCCGTCCGTGGGCGCGCTCCGGGGGCGGCCACAGGTCCTCGACCTCGGTCGGGTCGGTGAGGTCGTCCCACACCACCAGCCAGCGGCGTTCCTCTCCGTCCACGGGTTCGTGCAGCCAGGAGAGGAACTGTCCGGCGGCGAGCTCGGGGTCGTCGGGGACGCGGGCGAAGAGCTGCCGTGCGGCCTGGGCGTAGGCGAACACGACCCCGTCCCGGGTGGCGGCGTCGGCCCACAGCAGGACCTCGGGGCGCTGGGACGGCACGGGGTGGCCGCTGAGGGCGCGGGCGTGGTGGGCGGCGAGCTGGGTCTTGCCGACCCCGCTCGCCCCGGCCAGCACCTGGTGCGGGGCGGGGGAACCGAACCCGCCCAGGGTCGTGTCGAGGGTGTCGGAGAGGGCACGCCGACGGTGGTGGTCCGCGGGCTCGGGTACCAACCCGACGCTGATCGGCCAGTTCACCGGGTTTCGGCTGGTGTGGAAGTCAGTTCCGGAGGTCGGAGTTCCCGTGGGGACGGGGTGGTCGGGGCACGTGCCGAGGTGGTGGTCCTCCGCGTTCGTGCCGTTGCCGTGTTCGTGGCCAGAGCTCAACAGCCACACCCTTCCCGGGGTCCGAGGGAGTCGCGCGCTCAGCGTGCTTACGTGTCGTATGCCCCGATCGTGACTCGGGAACCCCGGGGGCAAAGGGGTTTCGGTCGATCCAGTTCCCATCACGGAGGGGAGTCAACCCCATCGTTTGCGCAATCCCAGGTCAGTGCTCCGAGACCGGCGCCCGGCGGCGGCCGGGGTCGCGGAGAACTCTTCCTGAACGGGGGAGCCCGTCCGACCGTCCGACCCCGGGGGTCACCCCCGGAGGACCTCCTCGATCAGGACGGCGCGCTCACCGGGCGCCTCGGCCCGCAGGGTGCGGGCCACGGTGAACAGCAGTTCCGGGGCGACGGCGCCGCTCGGGTGCACGCTCGCGACGGAGCCGTCGTCCAGCCGGGTGCGGACCTCGCTCAGACGAGGGGGGTGCCCGTCCGCGTCACGGTGCACGACCACCATCGAGTCCTGTTCGGAGCACTCGACCGCGGGGAAGCCGCAGCCGCCGTGGATCCCCGACTCCCGCTGCTCCGGCGTCCAGCTCAGCACGTGCAGGGACCCGGGCTCGTTCTCGTCGGCCCGGTCCGCGCCCACGCCCGGGCCGCCCGCGACCTCCCCTGTGGCCGGGGCTCCGGGGCGGTCGCCGTCCGGGGCCTCGTCGGGGCCGTCGGAGCGGGGCGGGACCTTGCGCTCCGGCACCGTGCCGAGGGGGTCGGCGCCGTCCCCGGCGACGTAGGTCATGCGCAGGCCGCCGTGCACCTCGTGGACCCCGACGGGAGCCCACTTCGGGTGGTCCAGGACCGCGATCGTGTGCCCGAACTCGCTGATCTGGCTGATCGAGCGCCGTTCGGTGGACCGGTCGCGCGTGTGCTCGGCGGCCAGCGGCAGCAGGAGCAGGCCGACCGCGGCCACCGCCATGCCGGGCAGGACTCCGTGCCGGGCGTGGCCTTGGCCGAGGAGGACGCACGCGCAGACCGCGGCCGAGGCCACGACGGCGCTCACCACGGCGGCGTTCACCAGGGCGTCACCGGGCACGGGTGTGAAGGTGGGCGAGAGCAGGGCCATCACCAGGGGCGTGGCCAGGGCGGTCCCGGCCGCCAGGCAGGCGCACGCGGCCGGGTGTCGCACCCCGGTGCCCCTGAGCACGAGCGCGGAGATCAGCACCATCAGGACGGTGCCGCCGACCGCCACCGGGGTGACCAGCAGGGTCTCCAGTTCCGGTCGGCCCAGGCCCAGGCTGAGGGCCAGTTCCCACACGGCGACGGGGAACAGCGACATCAGCGGTGCGCCCACCAGGCACACGACGAGGAGGGCGCCGACCGCGGCGACCCCGGGTCGGCCCGTGGTCGTTCGTGTGAGCACGCCCTCCATCAGACCCGAACCATCCTCCTGTGCGGGGACGCCACGATACGCCTGTCTCCGCCCGCACACCAGGTGTGGGAACCCGGTTCCGCCCCTGCGGCCTCTCCGTGCGGCCTCAGTGCCCCAGTTTGCGCACGTACGGGCGGCGGGCCTGGTCGAACTGCTGCCACCTGGGGTCCAGCTGGGTGCGCAGCTGGACCTTGCCCTCGGGCCAGTCCTTGAGGAGGTCCTCGAACTCGGGCAGCACACCGGAGTCCGGGTCGAGGTAGTAGACGTACATCCGCTGACCGGCGACGGTCTGCTGCATGAACAGCGCGCCGTTGTCACCGAGCAGGCCCGAGAGCCGGGCCTCCAGGTCGGCCAGCGAGACGACGGAGGTCTCCTGGGGGAGCCGGTCGGCGTCGGCGTCCGCGTACGGCACGAGGACCTGCACGAAGAGCGAGAGCGCGGGGAAGTCCCGGCGGGTCACGGGGTGGCGGACCTGGACCTCGAGCGGGCCCTGCAACGGCAGCCTGCCGTGGAGCGTCACCCAGCCGTCGGTCCCGCCGAGGAGATCGCCCATCTGCTTGGCGACGGCCGGCATGGAGGTCGGCGGGAGCGGGTCCATCGGCCGCTCGTCCAGCGACGTCACCTTCCCGACCCAGCGCACGAACTGGTCCTCGCCCAGGGCCAGCAGGGTGACGTGCTCCGCGACGGCCTGGCGGGTCTCCCCGGACAGGAACATGTTGTCCGGGTGGTAGACGCCCACCTCGATCCGGCTCGTGCCCTGGTTGACGCGCATGGACACGGACACGTGGGACAGGTCGAGTTCGTGGTCGTCCCAGCGCACGGTGTTGCCGAGCTGGTCGTGGTCGGCGGGGCGGACCGGGAGGAACCGCCACTCGGTGTCCTCCGGCGCCGACCGGGACCAGCGCTCGGACTGCACCCGTGCCTCCTCGGAGGCGCCGGGGCGCAGGGTCAGCGCGTAGGAGGGGGCGTCGGTGAACCGGGAGGGGTCGTCCAGGGCCGCGAGCTGTTCCAGGAGCTTGGCCGGGTCGACGTCGGCCGACAGGTCGAGGTCCTCCAGGCCGCCCTGCGGTTGGGGTGCGGGTCCCACCTCCCAGTCCAGGTCCGGGTGGATCGCCTTGACCAGCGCGGAGACCCGCTCGGACACCTCGGCGGAGGCCGGGGTGTCGGACTCGACGGACTCGGCCAGGGGCGAGCGCACGGTGGGCCAGGCGTCCCAGAAGGCCGTGACGGCGGCCGTGGACGCGGAGTCGGAGGTGTCGGCGGAGCGGCGACGACGGAACAGAGCCATACCCATGATTTTCGCAGAACCAGACGACCACCCTCGCCCCGCCCCGGGGCGGGCGCGTCCCAGAGCACACCTTCGGTCGGGCCCGGGCGTGGCCCCCTCCTCCGTGGGGCGCATAGGCTGGGGTCGTTATGACTTTGCGTGTACTGGCCGCCATGTCCGGCGGGGTCGATTCCGCGGTTGCCGCGGCCCGTGTGGCCGAGGCGGGGTACGACGTCACCGGCGTGCACCTGGCCCTCTCCAAGAATCCACAGTCCTACCGCACCGGCGCCCGGGGCTGCTGCACCGTGGAGGACTCCCACGACGCCCGCCGCGCGGCGGACGTCATCGGCATCCCCTTCTACGTGTGGGACATGTCGGAGGAGTTCGACCGCGAGGTGGTCCAGGACTTCGTCGCGGAGTACGAGGCGGGCAACACCCCGAACCCGTGCCTGCGCTGCAACGAGAAGATCAAGTTCGAGGCGGTGCTGGACCGGGCGGTGGCGCTGGGCTTCGACGCCGTGGCCACCGGGCACCACGTCCGCAAGATCGACGGCCGCCTCGTACGCAGTGTCGACGAGGGCAAGGACCAGTCGTACGTGCTGGGCGTGCTCGACGCCGGGCAGCTCGAACACGCGATGTTCCCGCTCGGGGACTGCACCAAGGACGAGGTGCGGGCCGAGGCCGAGCGCCGGGGGCTCTCGGTGGCGGACAAGCCGGACAGCCACGACATCTGCTTCATCGCCGACGGTGACACCGCCGGGTTCCTGAACCGGCGCCTGGGCGAGAAGCCGGGGCCGATCCAGGACGAGGACGGCAACGTGGTGGGCACCCACAAGGGGGCGCACGCGTTCACGATCGGCCAGCGCAAGGGCCTGGGTCTGGGCGGCGCCCCGAACCCGCGCTACGTGCTGTCCATCGAGCCGGTGAACAACACCGTGACCGTCGGTCCGCGCGAGGCCCTGCGGGTGGACGAGATCGTCGGGACGCGGCCGGTGTGGAGCGGCGGCGGCCCGCTCTCCGAGCCCACCGAGTGCCACGTCCAGCTGCGGGCGCACGGCGAGGTGTACCCGGCCACGGTCGTGCAGCGGGAGGCCGAGGACGGTCCGGAGCTGCTGGTCCGGCTGGCCGAGCCCGCGCGCGGCGTCGCGGCCGGTCAGGCCGTGGTGGTCTACGACGGCGACACGGTGCTCGGGTCCGCCACCATCCGGTCGACCGCGCGTTCGGAGGAGGCGCGGAAGTCCGCGTCGGCGTGACCGCCGGTTCCCGAACACGGGCATAACCGTCACAGTAGGACACACAACACGCGCTTTCTCGTCCGCGACTCTTGCCGAAGTTAGGTAAGGCAATGCAAAGTTGTGGGGTCAAGGTGTAAGGGGTCCGGTCCATGCCGCAGTTCGCGTTTCTCGAGGGTCAGCCCTTCTGGGTCATCTACTGCACCCTGCTCGTGGTGATCCTGCTGCGCGCCCCCGCGACCTACTGGATCGGCCGGGGCCTGGGAGCCGGGGTCACCCGCAGCCGCATGGGCCGACGCCTCGGACCGAAGCTGGACTCCGCCAAACGACGCATCGACCGCTACGGCGCGCCCGTGGTCACCCTCAGCTTCTTCACCGTGGGCATGCAGACGGCGATCAACCTCTCCGCCGGCGCCGTGCGGATGCGCTTCCCCCGCTACTTCGCCGCCGTCTTCGTCGGCGGTCTGGCCTGGGCGGGCCTGTGGGGCGTGGTGATCGCCGGGCTGGTCGGCACCTGGCTGGAGCTCTTCCTCAGGTCCCCGTGGACGGCGGTGGGCGTGGTCGTGGCCGCCGTCGCGGCGGTGACCGCCCTGGTGGTGCGCGCGCGTCTGGCCGCCCGGTCCCGTGGCGAGCGGACACCGGACGCGGAGCCGGCCCGCGTCGGCGAGGCCGCCGAGTCCGACACCCGCCTCACCTGAGGCGCGTGTTCCCGGAGACGCCCGAACACTCCGGAGGGGACCGAGCCGCGCCCGTGCCTCCCGCGCCCTCTAGCGTGGGGGCATGCGTATCTCTGTTGACGCCGTCCTCTTCGACATCGACGGCACACTCGTGGACTCCACCGGCGCCGTCGAGAGGACCTGGCGGCTGTGGGGCGAGGCCCACGGCATCGACCCGGAGGAGATCCTGGCCGTCTCCCACGGCAGGCGCTCCGAGGACACCGTCGCGATGTTCCTGCCCGAGGCGCAGGTCGCGGAGGCCACCGCCGAACTGGAGGAACTGGAACTGGCCGACCTCGACGGCGTGAGCGCCCTGCCCGCCGCCCGCGAACTCCTCTCCGCGCTGCCCTCCCCGCGCTGGGCCGCCGTCACCTCGGGCTCGCGCAGGCTCATGCGGACCCGCCTGGAAGCCGCCGAACTGCCCGTCCCCGAGGTGCTCGTCACCGCCGACGACGTCTCCGAGGGCAAACCCCACCCCCAGGGCTACCTCCGGGCCGCCGCCGCGCTCGGCTTCGACCCCGCCCGGTGCCTGGTGGTCGAGGACGCCCCCGCCGGGGTGCGCGCGGGCCTGGCCTCCGGCGCCGCCGTGCTGGCCGTGGCCACCTCCCACAGCCGCACCGAACTAGAGGGGATCGGCGCCACCGAGCTCATCGACAACCTCACCTTCTGCACGCTGGAGACGACCCGGGGCGGACTGGTCCTGAGCACCCCCTGACTCCGTCACCGCGCCGCGCCGGTCCGGTTGCCCTAACCTTGGGCAACGTGAGTCAACAGCAGCCCCAACCCTGGCCCGTCGCGTCCGCAACCGGAGTGGGTTCCTGGCCGGGGGAGGACCCCGACGAGGCCATGCGGACCATCGTCGGAGAGCTCCCCGACCTCCCGCACCTGCCCGAGCTCCCAGCACGGGGCGCCGGCGCCGACATGATCGGACGTGCCGCCGGTCTCCTCGTGGACCTCCCCGTCGAGGTGCAGCCCACCGGATGGCGGGTCGTCGACACCCCCGGACGCGACCTCGCCCGCGCCGGAAGCTTCCTCTCCTACGACATGGACGCGCTCACCGAGCACCTCCACGCCTACGAGGGCCCGCTCAAGGTGCAGATCGCCGGTCCCTGGACCCTGGCCGCCGCGATCGAGCTCCGCAACGGCCAGCGCGTGGTCTCCGACCCCGGGGCCCACCGCGATCTCGCGGAGTCCCACCTGGAGGGCGTCCTCGCACACGTGGCCGACGTGCGGCGTCGCGTCCCCGGCGCCCGGGTGATCGTCCAGGTGGACGAGCCCACCCTGCCCGCCGTGCTCCTCGGCCGCCTGCCCACGGCCAGCGGCCTCGGCGTCCTGCCCGCCGTGGACCGGGTCCTGGTCGAGTCGGTCCTGCGCACCCTGTTCGCCGGGATCGAGGAGAGCGGCGCCGTGCCCGCCGCGCACTGCTGCGCCGCCGGGGCGCCGGTCGACCTCCTGCGTCGCAGCGGTGCCCGGGCCCTGAGCCTCGACGCGCGACTCCTCACACGGGCGCACGACGAGATGGTCGGAACCGCCGTCGAGGCCGGTGTGGGATTCCTCCTCGGAGTCGTCCCCCCGACCGACCCGCCCGCCCCCGCGCGACCCTCCGGAACCGCCGCGGACGCCGCCACGGCCGCCCCCGCGCGACCCTCCGGAACCGCCGCGGACGCCGCCACGGCCGCCGCCCGGAGGTCCGCCGGAATGTCGGACCCGGCGGCTATCGTCGACCCCGTAAGAGAGCTCTGGAACCGGTTGGGATTCAGCCCTGACCTGCTGTCCCAGGTGGTCGTCACCACGCCCGCCTGCGGGCTGGCGGGGGCCTCCCCCCGGCACGCCAGGGCCGCCCTGGAAGCCGCCCGGGGCGGGGCCCGGGTCCTGCGGGACGAACCCCGCAGGTAGCGACGGCGGACGCGGGGGTCGACCCCCGGCCTCCACCTCCGGTCCCGTCCGACACCCCCGACCCGGCCCCGTGAGAGCGACAAGAAAGGCAGCAGTGAGCGCGCCCGAGAACACCACCGTCCCCGACGAGGTACGCGCCCGCCACGCCGAGCTGTGCCGTGAGCTGGACGATCACAGCTACCGGTACTACCTGGGCAAACCGATCGTCTCCGACGCCGAGTACGACCGGCTCATGCTCGAACTGCGGAGCATCGAGGACCGCCACCCGATCCTCGTCAGCCAGGACTCGCCCACGCAGAAGGTCGGCGCCCCCATCAGCGTCGACTTCGCCGAGGTGGAGCACCTCGTCCGGATGGAGAGCCTGGGCAACGCCTTCGACTCCGAGGAGCTCTCCGCCTGGGCCGACCGCGCCTCCGCCGAGGTCCCGGTCGACGCCTACCTGTGCGAACTCAAGATCGACGGGCTGGCGGTCGACCTCGTCTACGAGCGGGGGCGCCTGATCCGGGCCGCGACCCGGGGCGACGGCCGGGTCGGTGAGGACATCACGCTCAACGTGCGCACCATCGGGGTGGTCCCCGAGCAGCTCGACGAGAGCGTGCGCCCCGCCCCCGAGCTGCTGGAGGTGCGCGGCGAGGTCTTCCTCCCGGTGGAGGACTTCGAGGAGCTCAACCGGCGCATCGCCGTCGACGGCAGCCACGCGCCGTTCGCCAATCCGCGCAACGCCGCCGCCGGTTCGCTGCGGCAGAAGGACCCGAGGGTCACCGCGACCCGGCCGTTGTCGATGATCGTGCACGGCGTCGGCGCCTACACGCCCGCCGCGGGCGAGGAGACCGCCTTCACCAGCCAGTCGCAGGCCTACGCGCTCCTCGGTGAGTGGGGGCTGCCGCTCAGCGACCGCTACAAGGTCGTGGCCACGATGGACGAGGTCCGCGAGTACGTCGCGTTCTACCAGGAGCACCGGCACGACCCCGCCTACGAGATCGACGGCATCGTGGTCAAGGTGGACGACATCTCCCTCCAGCGGCGGCTGGGCTCCACCAGCCGCGCGCCCCGGTGGGCGATCGCGTACAAGTACCCGCCGGAGGAGGTCACCACCACGCTGGTGGACATCAAGGTGGGTGTGGGCCGCACCGGCCGCGTCACCCCCTACGGCGTGATGGAGCCGGTCGTGGTGGCCGGGTCCGAGGTCGAGTTCGCCACCCTGCACAACGCCCAGGAGGTCGTCCGCAAGGGCGTGCTCATCGGGGACACCGTCGTCCTGCGCAAGGCGGGGGACGTCATCCCGGAGATCGTCGGTCCGGTGCTCGACCGGCGCGACGGCACCGAACGCGAGTTCGTCATGCCCGAGCGCTGCCCCGAGTGCGGCACCGAGCTCGGGCAGCAGAAGGAGGGCGACGTCGACCTGCGCTGCCCGAACGCCCGTTCCTGCCCGGGCCAGCTGCGTGAGCGGGTGGCGTTCATCGCCGGGCGCAAGGCGCTGGACATCGAGGCGCTGGGCTACGTCGCGGCCACGGCGCTCACCCAGCCGCTGGAGCCGGTCGAGCCCGCGCTCAGGGACGAGGGCGACCTGTTCGACCTCACCGTCGAGCAGCTGCTGCCGATCCGCACGCACGTCCTGGATCCGGACACCACCGAGCCCAAGACGGACCCGAAGACCGGCGAGCCCAAGGTGGTCTCCTTCTTCGCCAACATGAAGGGCGAGCCGAAGAAGACGGTCGAGAAGCTGTTCGAGCAGCTGGAAGAGGCCAAGGACAAGCCCCTCTGGCGTGTGCTGGTCTCGCTGTCCATCCGCCACGTCGGCCCCCGCGCCGCCGAGGACCTCGCCCGCCACTTCCGGTCCATGGACGCGATCCGCGCCGCCTCCGAGGAGGAGCTGGCGTCGGTTGACGGGATCGGCCCGACCATCGCCCGGTCCATCCACGAGTGGTTCGCCGTGGACTGGCACGCAGAGATCGTCCGAAAGTGGGCGGCCGCGGGTGTCCGTATGGAGGACGAGGGACAGGAACCCGGGTCCCGGGTGCTGGAGGGCGTGACCGTCGTGGTGACCGGTTCCCTGGAGGGTTTCACCAGGGACGGCGCCAAGGAGGCCGTGGCCGAGTGCGGTGGCCGGGCCACCGCCTCCGTCTCGAAGAAGACCGGGTTCGTGGTGGTCGGGGACGCCCCCGGGTCCAAGTACGACAAGGCCGTGAAGCTCGGCGTCCCGGTGCTCGACGAGGCCGGGTTCCGCGTCCTGCTGGAGGACGGCCCCGAAGCGGCGGAGAAACTGCGGATCAACCCGGTGGAGGAGGCGGCGGAGGAGTAGGCTCCGCCGCACACCCGGGATCGTGGGCGTCCCTCCGGGGACGCGGGCAGGGGGACCGTTCCGGCCCCCTGCCCTTCGTGGCTCGCGAATCTCTTCACGGATAGTTCATGTGATGCGACAGTTGGTGACGAAACCCCGTAAGCTGTGCGACAACACCACCGGATACGGACAGGACCGTATCCGGGATAACGGTCATCAGTCACGAGGTCACCGATGAAGGACCCCATCAGCACTCGGGACATCGGCCCCCGGGTCGGGACACCGCTGTGGCTCTACATGGCGGCCGCCACCGTCGCGGGCGCGGCACTGCTCGGCGTCTCCAGCGTCGAGCTCGGCATCGAACAGCTCACCAACCTGGCCAGGGAACCACTGGTCTGGGTGCTGCTGTGCATGGTGATCCTCGGCGAGCTCAGACCCATCGCCATGCCCGGCCAGGCGCCGGGCAGCGGCGCCCCCACCTCGCTGCCCTTCACGTTCGCGCTGGTCATCTTCTACGGGCTGCCCGTCGCGGCGCTCCTCCAGTGCGTCGCGACGGTCGTCGCCGGGGTGGCCCGCCGTCACGCGCCGCACCGGACCGCCTTCAACGCTGCCCAGTACGTCCTCTCCCTCGGAGTGGCCGACGCCGTCCTGCGCCTGACCCTCCCCGAGATCGTCACCTCCCCGTGGATCCCGGCCGGGGGAGAGCTGGTCGGGGTCGCCCTCGCCGGGGCAGCCTCGTTCCTGGTCAACCGGGTCCTGGTGCTCTGCGCCGTGGCGATGCACGAGCGCGTGCCGCTGCGCCAGGTGATGTTCAAGGGCCTGGGACAGCAGGTGTACGTGAACGCGGTCCTGCTCAGTCTGTCGCCGCTCATCGTCATCGCGATGACCCACTCGGTGCTCTACGTGCCGCTGTTCGCCTTCCCCCTCGGAGCCCTCTACACGAGCGCCCTGCTGCTGGTGAAGCGCGACCACCAGGCCAACCACGACGAACTCACCGGACTCGCCAACCGCAAGCTCCTCACCGTCCGGGCCCGGAGGGAGATCGACCACGCCCACCAGCGCGGCACCCGCGTCGGCCTGCTCCTGCTGGACCTGGACCGGTTCAAGGAGGTCAACGACACCCTCGGCCACCCCACCGGCGACCGCCTCCTCCAGACCCTGGCCCGGCGGCTCGTCCACAGCGTGCGCCCGAGCGACCTCGTGGCCCGCCTGGGCGGCGACGAGTTCGCCATCCTGCTCCCGCAGGTGCGCGACGCCGCCACCGCCCGGGAGGTGGCGCTGCGCCTCAAGGGGGCGCTGGCCGAACCGGTGCGACTGGACGGCATGGACTTCGACCTCCAGGTCAGCACCGGCATCGCCCTGTACCCGGACGACGCCCCCGACTTCGAGCTCCTCATGCAGCGCGCCGACGTGGCCATGTACGTGGCCAAGGCCGACCGGACCGGCGTGGAGTGCTACGACCCCGGCAAGGACCGCAACTCGACCGCCCGGCTGAGCATGTACAGCGAGCTGCGCCGCGGGCTGGCCGAGGGCGCCCTGGAGATGCACTACCAGCCCAAGGTGGACCTGGCGGACGACCGGCCCGTGGGTCTGGAGGCCCTGGCCCGCTGGCGGCACCCGGTGCGCGGCCTGCTCACCCCGGACGAGTTCATGCCGGTGGTCGAGCACTCCAACCTGTTCCGGGCCTTCACGGGGCAGGTCCTCGACATCACCCTGGCCCGCACCGCGCTGTGGCGGACCCAGGGCCAGCACCTCCCGGTGGCGGTCAACCTCGGCGTGCGCGAACTCCTGGACCCGGACCTGCCCGAGACCGTCGCCTCGGCCCTGCGCGAGCACGGCGTCCCGCCGCACCAGCTGGTCCTGGAGATCAGCGAGCGCACCCTCATCGAGGACCCCGGCGCCGCCACCGCCGCCGTCGGACGCCTGCGCACCCTGGGGGTGGGCCTGGCGCTGGACGACTTCGGCACCGGGCACTTCACCCTCGCCCAGCTGGCCGGACTGCCGCTGGACGAGGTGAAGATCCACGAGTCCTTCACCTCCCGCCTGGTGGACGGCACGGCCAACGGCCGCACCGTGGTGCGCGGGGCGATCGCCCTGGTCGGCGCCCTGGGCATGCGGGCCGTCGCCGAGGGAGTGCAGACCCGTGAGCTGGCCGAGGCCGCCCGCGACACCGGCTGCGACCACGCGCAGGGGCACTTCTTCGCCCGCCCGATGATCGCCCGCGACGTGGTCACCTGGGTGGCCGCCCACGACACCGGCACCCCCGTCTGAGCCGGACGATTCATCATTTCGAGTTGGCGGAAACCGAGAGTTTCGCCGCCGGGTCAGGACTGGCCGAAGGTGGCCACGGGAATGGCTGTGGCCGTCACCGCAGACCAGACGAGTATGCGGCCCCGAGACAGCCATCCTCGGAGCCTCGAGGGAATGATCCCCCGGGGGCATTCAGAGTGGTGCGTCGGAAGCCGCCAACACGGACAGCCAGGCTGGTGAGACTTTCGGAACTGTGGAGGTTCCTTCAGTGCTCCCCGGGACCTACCACTGAACGTCCGTTTGTGAGCTTCGGCCAGCCCCAGCCCTAGAATCGAATCTGATCCCAAGGTGAGTCGTGTACTTCTCCTCCAAGTCCTGTGACGTCGACACCGGAAAGCTGGACCAAGCAGCTGACGATTCCCTCAGCATAGTGGGGCGCATCACAGGAAATGGTGGAGACCTCAAAGCCCTGTTGATGACGGAGGCAAAGAGTTCTCTGATCTGGTAGCCAGTGATATCCACGCGACTGCAAAAGAGAATCTCGGTGCGCGGAATTCCGGGTTGGCCACATGTTGACACGTTTGGGGGATGCTGACAAAGTGGAGTGGAGATGTGGAGAGGTGCAAGACAAAATATCGGGTCTTCAGGAAGAATGAGACGCGGCGGTCGCCAGCAACTTCGGATTTGATCTCGATGATGATGATGGTGGTGTGGTCGAGGCTCGCAGAGCGCTCCAATAGGAGTTCTGGAATGTTCGACGCTGTTCCTCGGGGATTGATGGTTTCCTGCTTGTGTCTTTCCCTTGTGTTCTTGGTGGCCGGGTGTTCCTTGTTGGGTCCTGTGCACAGCACTCGTGAGCCTGGTGAGCCCCCGGGGTACCGGTCGTCGGTCAGTCAGATCGCCTGGACCTGGGAGTCCCCTGGGGATCGTCGTGACGTCCGTATCCGTGAAATGGACGAGGGCGTCGCCGTGCTCACTGCGGACGGGGTACACGCCCTTTCAGGGGAGTCAGGTGAGGAGCTCTGGTCATACAGAGACCGAGGACGGTCATTGGTGAGTGAGGTGACGGACAGCGGAGAACATGTCGTCCTGTATGACAAGGACGCGTCGCGAACCACTCTGATGGAGGCGGCCACCGGACGTGTTGCCCACGAGTTCGAGTCTGATCTGTCCGGTGTCGAGTACACACGTGAGCACGAACCGTTCCCTCTGGAATCCGCTTTGCGCGGCGTCTCGGGGGAGACCTGGACCGTGCGTTGGGAGGACTCGGTCAGCTCCTATGACCTCTCCACAGGGGAGTCGCTGTGGACCGTTTCGAACGTGCCGAGTTGTTCCGACGTCGGTCGGGTGGACAGCCTGACGGTGCGGACGGACGTGGTGGTCGCGGCCACCACCTGCTTCGAACAACCCGAGGGCGAAGAGAGCGTGGCTTCCACTTTGGGCCAGGACTTCTCCTCCGAGCTGGTCGGCCTTTCCCCGGAAACGGGCGAGGAACTCTGGCGGACGGAACACTCCGTCGGCCGTATGCCCCTCGAATCCCTGGAACGCACTGTCAGCCCACGCCCGGGGGGACTCGTGGGCATCCACTTCCGTTCCGGAGGCCTGGGTGACTCCATCCTGGACATCGGGAGGAGGGAGGCGACGCACCTGGACACGGGCCGTCTCCTCTGGAGTTCACAGGACGGGACCCGGTTGGGTGTCTGGGACACCGAGAGCGGTGCGTATCGGATCGAGGACCTTGCGGGGAACGTCGATCGGGAGTCGGAGCGTGGCCTCGTGTCGATGAACGAGGACATTGTGCAGGACGGCCACCGGGTGGGTCTGCAGGGCGGGGTGCTCCACCTGGAGAGCTGGATGGAGAACGCCTCGGTACCCGAGGGATTCGCCCGCTTCGAGGGGTTCGAGGACACCGCAGTGCTGACATGGGAAGACGCGGTGGGTCTCTCGATAGTCAACGCGATCAGCGTTCCCGGGGCGGTGGCCGTCGCGTACGTGGCCGACGGCCGGGCCGGTGTGATGGGCCTCAGGTGAGGGAGAGCGGCACCGGGACCGGCGGCGGGACAATAGGATTGTCCTGATCACCCGTCCGCCGAAGAAACGGTTCTCACCTGATGACCGCCATCACCCGTGATGAGGTCGCGCACCTCGCCCGGTTGTCGCGGCTGGCGCTCGACGAGAGCGAGCTCGACACGCTCGCCGCCCAGCTCGGTGACATCCTCACCGCCGTGGCCAAGGTGCAGGAGGTCGCCCAGGGCGACATCCCGCCGAGCTCGCACGCCCTGCCGCTGACCAACGTCTACCGCCCCGACGAGGCCCGGACCGGTCTCACCCCCGAGCAGGCCCTGGCCGGAGCCCCCGCGGTGGAGGAGCAGCGCTTCCGGGTGCCGCGCATCCTTGGGGAGGAAGAGTAGATGAGCGACGTCATCGGGCTCAGCGCCGCCGACCTCGGCGCGGCCATCAAGGCCGGTGAGGTCTCCTCGGAGGAGGCCACCACCGCCTACCTCGACCGGATCGAGTCGGTCGACGGCGACATCAACGCCTTCCTGCACGTGCGCCGGGAGACCGCGCTCGCCCAGGCCCGCGACGTGGACGCCAGGCGTTCCGCCGGTGCCGACCTCGGCCCCCTCGCGGGCGTGCCGGTCGCGCACAAGGACGTGTTCACCACCAAGGACATGCCCACCACGGCCGCGTCGAAGATCCTGGAGGGCTGGCAGCCCCCCTACGACGCCACCGTCACCGAGCGCCTGCGCGAGGCCGGTCTGGTCATCCTCGGCAAGACCAACATGGACGAGTTCGCCATGGGGTCCTCCACGGAGAACTCGGCCTACCAGATCACCCGCAACCCGTGGGACACCGACCGTATCCCCGGCGGCTCCTCCGGTGGTTCCTCCGCGGCCGTCGCCGCCTTCGAGGCTCCGCTGGCCACCGGCACCGACACCGGCGGCTCCATCCGCCAGCCCGCCGCCGTGTGCGGCCTGGTCGGCGGCAAGCCCACCTACGGCGGCTCCTCCCGGTACGGAATGATCGCCTTCGCCTCGTCCCTGGACACCCCGGGCCCGTTCGCGCGCAACGTGCTGGACGCCGCCCTGCTCCAGGAGGCCTTCTCCGGCCACGACCCCCGCGACTCCACCTCGATCGACGCCCCCGTGCCGCCGGTGGCCGACGCCGCCCGGATGGGCGACGTCGAGGGCCTGCGCGTCGGCGTGGTCAAGGAGCTGGACAACGACGGCTTCCAGCCCGGTGTCCGCCAGCGCTTCCGCGAGACCGTGGAGCTGCTGGAGTCCCTGGGCGCCAAGGTCGTCGAGGTGTCCTGCCCGAGCTTCGACGCCGCCCTGTCGGCCTACTACCTCATCGCTCCCAGCGAGGCCTCCTCGAACCTGGCCCGCTTCGACGCGATGCGGTACGGCCTGCGGGTCGGTGACGACGGCACACGCAGCGCCGAGGAGGTCATGTCGCTGACCCGCGCGCAGGGCTTCGGCCCCGAGGTCAAGCGCCGGATCATGCTGGGCACCTACGCGCTGTCCAGCGGCTACTACGACGCCTACTACGGCAGCGCCCAGCAGGTGCGCACGCTGATCAAGCGCGACTTCGACGCCGCCTTCGAGAACGTGGACGTGCTGGTCTCCCCGACCACCCCGACCACGGCGTTCCCGATCGGTGAGCGCGCCGAGGACCCGATGGCCATGTACCTGGCCGACCTGTGCACGATCCCGTCCAACCTGGCCGGGAACGCGTCGCTGTCGGTGCCGTGCGGTCTGGCCCCGGAGGACGACCTCCCGGTCGGCTTCCAGATCATGGCCCCGCCGCTGGCCGACGACCGCACCTACCGGGTCGCGGCCGCCGTCGAGCGCGCCCTGACCGAGCGGGACGGCGCGCTGATCGCGCGCAGCCCCTACGCGGTCTCCTAGCTTCGTACGACGCCCTCCGCTCCCCACGGGGGAGCGGAGGGCGTCCGCGTGTCAGCCGATCAGCTTCGCGATGTCCTCGTGCAGGTCCTCGGGGAGGTCGACGCCCCACCGATCGGCGGCCTCGCGGGACAGCTCACGGCTCCACGTCCAACTGTCCTCCAGCGCCCGGCGGACCTCCGCCGGTTCGGCGCTCCCCGTCGTTGCGGTGTGGCGCGCCACGTCCCGGCCGGGCAGGTCCGCCTCCAGGGCCCGGCTGGGTGTGAGCCAGTGCGCGGTGGAGCCGCGCAGCAGCCGCACCAGCTTGAGCTGGTGAGGGGAGACCATCGTGGCCAGCGCCGCGTGGGCGCGGGCGGCCTCGCCGCGGGCCAGCACGTGGGCGGTCATCAGCGTCCAGTTGGCCAGCTCTCCCATGAGCTGCTCGGCGGTCGGCGCCGGGTCGGGTGCCACGAACCCGGCGAGGGGGCGCACGGCCTCGGTGAGGCGTCCGGTGCGGTCCACCAGCACGGCGGCGTCCGGGTCGGGCAGGTGGATCATGCCCTTCCAGGTGGCGATCTCCGCGATCGCCGATCCCGGATCGAAGTGGAACTCGCCGCGCATGAGGTCGTCGAAGACCACCGCGAGGATCCCGAAGAGGTTGGTGTAGGCGAGTCGGACCGGGGCGACGCGGGAGACGAACTCCCGGCCGTCGAGGTCCTCCGCGAGGTACACGTAGGCGTCCAGGTCGGAGAGGGCGTCGGCCTCACCGGTGCTCCAGGACCCGTAGAGCAGGACCGCCTCCACGCGAGGTTCGGCCAGTGCCACCTCGCGCAGGCGCTCGACGCGCTGGGTCAGGGCGGTGGGTGGGGTGCGGTGCTGGTCGTGCACGGATACTCCGTCGTCTCGGGGTGTTCCGGGCAGCACGAGGACGCCGCCCGGGTGGGAACCGTTCGGGCGGCGGACCTCCTCACGAGGGTTCCGCCGTCCCTAGGAGGGACGGCGCTCGGTGACCGCGATCGCGCACATGGTGACCATTCTAGGGCCGCTGCCCGGTGGACCGGCGGCGCCGGGCGAGGTACAGGGCGGCGCCGCCACCGGCGACCGCGACCAGCGCGGCGGCGACCAGGGCGACCACCGCGCCTCCGGTGACGGCCAGGCCCTCCCGTTCGGGCGCGGCGGCCCGGTCCGCGGCGGGGGAGGCGCTGGGCGCGTCGGTGGGTTCGACCACCGGCGGGGTGCCGCCCGCCGCGTCCCAGGCCACCGTGGCGGACTCGGAGACGACGATCTCGCTGTCCTGGGCCGTGATGAGCGTCTGCGTGGGCTCGTCGGGGTCCTCGCCCTTGAACAGGCGGCCGATCTCCACGGAGGCGGTGGTCTCCAGCACGAGGGTGGCCTCGCCCGGCTCGGCTTCGGCCGGGACGGAGAAGGCCACGGTGTCGCCGCTGCCGACCTCGTCGAGGCTCCGGCCGGTCCCGGCGTCGACCAGCTTCACGCCGTCGGGCGCCTCCAGGCGCACGGGGACGTTCTCGGCGCTGGTCTCGACGGTGAACGGGCCGATCTCCTCACCGGCCAGTCCCGAACCCCGGCCCGGGGTGACGGTGAGCGCGGAACCCGGTTCGTTGGCCAGTTCCTCGGCGCCGTCCACCAGGTGCTCGTACAGGTGGGTGACGTTGCCCGCGTTGACGTTGCCGTCGAGTTCGGGGCTCCGCTCCACCCGTTCGAGGTCCAGTCCGTTGCTGAAGTGCCAGATCGCCGCCTGGGTCGCGGTGAGCGCCTCGGACTCGGTCAGACGTGCCATCCCGGCCCGCTCCTCCAGCTGGCCGACCCCGACCACCGGGTAGGAGTTCCGCAGGATCCAGTTCACCCTGCCGGGTTCGGCGAAGTCCCCCTGCCCCGGGTAGCTCTCCCACTGGTCCTCGCGGTACCAGGCCTCCTCGACCAGTCCGGTGCGGAAGTCGATGCAGTACGTGGTGAGCGTCTGCGCGCCGTCGTCGAGGCGCAGGTCGAAGGTGGCCGTCGTGGTGAAGGGCTCGCCCCGCATGGTGACCGCGTGCCCGTGCTCCGCGACGCCCGTGTACTGGCCGCGCACCGACCCCTGGTAGGGGGCGGGTTCGGCCGTCGCGGGCACCGCGAGGCCGACCACGAGCAGGGCCGAGGTCACGGCGGCGAGGGGGGTACGACCACGGAGGGACACGTGCGTCACTTCTCTTCCTGAGGTGTTTCGCCCGGTGGCGGTAAACAGCGCGATTCAGGTGGTGAAGAGGGCTTTTGGGGGGTGGTGCGTCCGTCGGACGAGGTTTTCACAGGACGCGTGACCCTCACAACGAAGCCCATTGTTCTGGCCGATATCAGCCAAGTGCGGGATCCCATGTAAACCATCCGCCGTATTGTGCGTGCGGTGTCAGAAAAGGGGCCGTGGTTTTGTCCGCGCATGACAAAGGGCCCGCCCCGCGAGTGGATCGCGGGGCGGGCCCGGGAGGGCGTGCTACCTACGCGTCGGTGTCAGCGTCGGCGCCGTTGCTCCGGCGCTTGCGGCTGAGGTAGAGGGCACCGCCACCGGCACCCAGGGCGGCCACACCGGCGGCCACGAGGCCGAGCAGCGCGCCACCGGTGACGGGCAGGGTCGGCTTGTCGTCCTCCTTGCCCGGGGCGGGCTTGTCGTCCTCGGAGGGGGACTCGCTCGGGGTGGGCTTGGGCTCCGGCTCGTCGGTCGGCTCCGGGGTCGGCTCCGGGGACGTCGAGGGCTCCTCGGACGGCTCCGGGGTCGGGGTGGGCTGGTCGGCCTCGGACCACTCGGCGGAGGCGGCGGCGTTGACGGTGACGTCGCTGTCCTCGGCGGTGATCAGGGTCTGGGTCGCCTTGTTGGGGTCCTCGCCCTTGAACAGGCGGCCCTGCTTGATGGTGGCGTTGGCCTCCAGGCTGAAGGACGCCTGGCCCGCGTCGGAGTCGGCGGGGACGGAGAAGCCGACCTTGTCGCCGTCGGAGAGGGTCTCGCCGACCGGCTGGCCGCTCGCGAGGTCCACCAGTTCGACGCCCTCGGGGGCGGTCAGGTCGACGGGGACGCTCTCGGCGTTGGTCGAGATGACGAACTCGCCGACGGTCTCACCGGCCTTCCCGGCGGCGCTGCCCGGGGTCACGCTCAGGGTCGGCGCGGGCTCCTGGGGCAGCTCCTCGGCGTTGTCGACCAGGTAGTCGTAGATCGCCTTGACGTTGCCCGGGCCGCGGTCGAGGGTGGCGCCGTTGCTGTAGTGCCAGATGGCGGCCTGGGTGGCGGCCAGCGCCTCGGACTCGGTGACCCGGGCGGCGTTGGCGTCGGAGGCCTCGGCCAGCTCCTGGGCGCTCACCGACGGGTAACCCTGCTGGAGGATCCAGTGGACCTTGCCGGGCTCGGAGAAGGATCCCTTGCCCGGGTAGTTGGCCCAGCTGTCCTCCTTGTACCACGCGTTCGAACGGATGCCCGTCTCGATGTCGATGCAGTAGGAGATCAGCTCGCTGCCGTCCTCCAGCCGGAGCCGGAAGAGGTTGGTGCCGATCCTGTCGCCGCTCATGGTGACGGTGTCGCCGGACTGGTGGTTGTCCACGTACTGGGCGCGCACGGCGCCCTCGTAGGTCTCCACGGGCTCCGCGGCGGCCGGAGCGGCCAGGCCGAAGGTCAGCAGCGCCGCGGCGGAGACCGCCAGACCCGCGCGACCGGTGCTCCGGAGGTTGGGGGAGTGCTTCACGTCGTGTCCTGTCATGAGGTGCCGCGCCGCGCGGCCCCGGGGGCGTGCGGCAGCGGGGGGAGGAAGAGGGGCGTCCGGGAGGGGCCGGAGCGGCTTCGGGCTGCGAGAGAGCCCGGAGGCACAGGGGAAAGAAAGTTTGTGCCTGTCCGATATTAGCGATCTGTTGGGGTACGTCCAAGCCGAACCGGGGGGATTTCTCGGCGCCACTGGTCTGAACTGCGCCTTCTCCAGGAAAGACGGAGGGCCCGCCCCCGTGATCTCTCACGTGGACGGGCCCTCGCGCGGTCCGAGCCTCGACCGGTGCGGGCTCCGGTGTCCGGAACCTCGACCCGGTCGGGGGAGCGGGCTCAGGGGACGAGTCCCCTAGGCGTCGGTGTCCTCACCGGTGGCCGCCTTGCGCTTGCGGCTCAGGTAGAGGGCGGCACCGCCGGCACCCAGGGCGGCCACGCCGGCCGCGACCAGACCCGTGAGCGCGCCACCGGTCACCGGCAGGGTCGGCTTGTCGTCCTCCTTGGGCGGGGTCGGCTTCTCCTCGGCCGGCTCGCTCGGCTTCTCGGCGGGCTCGGAGGGCTCCTCACTGGGGGAGGGGGTCTCGCTGGGCTCCTCGGTCGGCGGGACCGGGGTCTCGGCCTTGGTCCAGGAGGCGGAGGCGGAGGCCGTGGCGGTGGTGGGCTCACCGTCGACGGTGATCAGCGTCTGGGTGGGCTTCTTCGGGTCCTTGCCCTGGAAGAGACGCCCGGTCTCCACGGTGGAGGTGGCCTCCAGGCTGAAGGACGCCTCGCCGTCCTCGGCGTCCTCGGGGACCGAGAAGCCGACCTTGTCGCCGTTCTCGACGGTGGTGACGGCCTCGCCGGACTCCACGTCGACCAGTTGGACGCCCTCGGGCGCGCTCAGGTCCACGGGGATCTCGGTGGCGTTGGTCTCGATGACGAACTCACCGACGGTCTCACCGGCCTTGCCCTCGGCGGAGGACGGGGTGACGCTCAGCGCGGCGCCGGGCTCCCGCTCGGTGTCCTCGGCGTTCTCCACGAGGTAGGCGTAGACCTTCTCGACGGCCTCGCTGTTGCCCTCGCTGAGGTCCAGGTCGTTGCTGAAGTGCCAGATGGCGGCCTGGGTGGCCGCGAGGGCGTCACCGTTGCTCAGGCCCTCGACACCGGCGGCCTCACCGAGGGCGGCGGCGTCGGTCCGGGGGTAGGAGTTCTGGAGGATCCACAGGACCTTGCCGGGCTGCGCGAAGGAGCCCTCGCCGGGGTAGTTGGCCCAGTCGTCCTCCTTGTACTCGGCGCCGCCGACGATCTGGGTGCGGAAGTCGATGCAGTACGTCGTGAGGACGCTGCCGTCGGTCAGCTCCAGGTTGAAGAGGCTGGGCCGGACCTCCTCGCCGTTCATGTGGACGTTCGGGCCGTTCTCGGCGTTGCCGGTGTACCGGCCTTCGAGGGAACCCTCGTAGGTCTCCACCTCGTCGGCGGCGGCGGGGGCGGCCAGACCGAGGGCGAGGAACGCCGCGGCGGTGGCGGCGAGACCAGCGCGTCCGGCGGTACGGGGGAGGGAGAAGTTACTCAAGTTGTGTCCCGGTGTCTGCTAGGGGTAACCGGATGGAATCCGCCCAGGTCGATGGGGAGCCGTGTGCGGAGGGTGCGGTCGCCACGGATGGGAGCCCTCGTCGATGGGGGAGGGCCGCTGGGTGCGCCCCCTGTGGGTGTCGCACCGTGTCGGGGACAGGGGCGCGGTGGCCGTTCTGGCCGGGGGCTGTCCTTTGATCGGGCTCGCCCACGCGGGAGATCGGGCCGCGTGCGCCATGAAAACGGCGACCGCCCGCCCGATACTAGCGATCGGGTTCCCCACTTCCAACCCGCTTCACTGAAAATGTGACGAATAGCGGCCGGGGGAGAATTCCCAAGGGGGTGAACCCCCATTATGTCCCGGTGTTAGGGAACGTCAGTTCGGAGAGGGAGCAGTTCCCCGGTTCTCAGTCGCGTCGCTTTCTGCCCAGAACCAGGATGAGCAGGCCGGACACGACCAGTGCTCCGGCGATCACCAGCAGACCGGACAGCCACGTGCCGGTGAGCGCCAGCCCGTCCTCGGTGTTCCGGTGCTGCGCCACGGCCGTCGGGGTCTCCTCCGGCACGGGCTCCGGGGAGGGCGCCTCCCGGACCTCCGGGGCCTCGGGTTCCGCCGTCTCGGGCTCGGGCTCCTCGGTCCGCTCCTGCGGCTCCTCGCCGCGCCAGGTGAACGTCGCACTGGTCGAGCTGGTCGCCGAACCCGGTTCCGCGGTGATGAGCGGTTGGGTCCGCACTCCCTCGCGGCCGGTGAACAGGCGCCCCTCCTCCAACGGGACCTCGTCGCCGCGCATGTGGAGGGTGGCCACCCCCGCCGGAACGGACGGGTCCACGTCGAGGAACAGCTCGTCGCCGTCGTGGGCCTGCGAGATCTCCCGGCCCGCCGCGTCGACCAGCCACGACGCCGGGGCGCCGCGCAGCGAGAGCCGCACCGGCCCCTCTCCCGCGCTGGAGACGGTAAGGGGGCCCAGCGGATCCTCCGGGGAGACCTCCTCGACCTGGGCGGGCGAGACCTCCACGGAACGGGCCGTGGTCCCGCCGCCGGCGTCCAGACTCCCCTCCACGAGGTACGTGTAGAGCGCGGTGACGTCCGGGTGGTTGGCCTCCGGGTCCGGCTCCACCCCGTCCAGCACGTTCCACAGGGCCGCCTGGGTCGCCGCGATGGCGTGCGCCTCCTCCAGGAACAGCACCCCCGAGGCGGCGCCGAGCAAGGGCAGGGCCACGTTCGGGTAGGAGTTGCTCACCACCCAGTTGGCCCGGTTGGCGGGGGCCGGGGCCCCGGTGGTTCCGGTCCACTCCGGGCGGTCCGCCCACGCCGACTCCACGTAGGCGGTGCGCGGCCGCACCTCCTCGTCCACGACCAGCGCGTAGGCGCGCACCGAGTCCTCGTCGGCCACGCGCAGGCTGAACAGCGCCGTGTCCACCTCGTCGCCGTCAGTGAGCACGACGGGCAGGCCCGCGACCGGGTCTCGGTCGAGACGGGAGAAGTCGTCGGCCGCCACGGGGGCGGTGGTCAGGGTGCCGATCAGCGCGGAGGCGGAAAGCAGCGCGGCGCACCGAAGCAGGATGCCGGACATGCTCGGGCGCTCCTGTTGGGACGGGCGGAAGGGGCGAGGGCCCCTGCCGGCGAAATCGTGTTCCTGGGCAATCAAGACTAACGGCCCGGGCCTCCGTCACCGCGGAGATCGTCTCCACAGCGACCCAATCGTGTGCTTGCCGTGACATGCGTCGGCCGCACCCCGTTCGGGGACGGGACCGCCGGACCTCTCAGCCTCGGTAGGCTGACCTGGAAGGTATGTCCTCTACTGAAACGGGTTTGCGGCGATGGCCCACGCGGTGACTCCCAGCTTTGAACAGGCGCTGAACACGTACGAACCCGTGCTCGGCCTGGAGACCCACATCGAGCTGGGTACCGCCTCGAAGATGTTCTGCCCCTGCCCCACCGCGTTCGGCGCCGAGCCCAACACCCAGGTGTGCCCGGTCTGCCTCGCCTTCCCCGGCTCCCTGCCGGTGGTCAACGAGAAGGCCGTCGAGGGCGCGATCCGGCTCGGCCTGGCGCTCGACTGCTCGATCGCCCCGTGGGGCCGGTTCGCCCGGAAGAACTACTTCTACCCGGACATGCCGAAGAACTACCAGATCTCGCAGTACGACGAGCCGATCTGCGTGGACGGGCACCTCGACGTCACGGTCGACACCCCCGAGGGGCCGCGCGTGTTCCGCGTGGAGATCGAGCGCGTCCACATGGAGGAGGACACCGGCAAGTCCTCGCACGTCGGTGGCTCCACCGGCCGCATCCACGGCGCCAGCCACTCCAACGTCGACTACAACCGCGCCGGGATCCCGCTGTTGGAGATCGTCACCAAGCCGATCACCGGTACCGGTGAGCTCGCCCCGCTGGTGGCCCGCGCCTACGCCGCCGAACTGCGCGACCTGGTCCGTTCGCTCGGCATCTCCGACGTGCGCATGGAGGAGGGCTCCATGCGCTGTGACGTGAACGTCTCGATCAACGAGCGCGGCGCCGACGAGTGGGGCACCCGCAGCGAGACCAAGAACGTCAACTCCCTGCGCTCCGTCGAGCGGGCCGTCCGTTCGGAGATCGAGCGCCAGGCCGGTGTCCTCGACGCCGGGGAGCGGGTCGTGCAGGAGACCCGCCACTTCCAGGAGCACCTCGGCCGCAGCACCTCCGGCCGCTCCAAGGAGGAGGCGCAGGACTACCGCTACTTCCCGGACCCCGACCTCGTCCCGGTCGCCCCGTCCGAGGCGTGGATCGAGGAGCTGCGGGCGACCCTGCCCGAGCTGCCCGCCGCCCAGCGGGCCCGGGTCACGGCCGAGTGGAACCTGTCCGACACCGAGCTGCGCGACCTGGTCAACGCCGACGCCATCGGCCTGGTGGAGGCGACCGTGACCGAGGGCGCGCCCTCGGCCGAGGCGCGCAAACTGTGGCTGAACGAGCTCTCCCGCCGTGCCACCGAGCAGGAGGTCGAGCTCTCCTCCCTGCCGATCACCCCGGCGCAGGTCGCCCGGGTCATCGCGCTCGTCGCGGAGGGCACGCTGACCAACAAGCTGGCACGCCAGGTCGTCGAGGGTGTTCTCGCCGGTGAGGGTGAGCCCGACGCCGTCGTCGAGTCCCGTGGTCTCAAGGTCGTCAGCGACGACGGCGCCCTGGGCGCGGCCGTCGACGAGGCGATCGCCAACAACGCCGACGCGGCCGACAAGGTGCGGGGGGGCAAGGTGGCCGCCGCCGGTGCCCTGGTGGGCGCCGTCATGAAGGCCACCCGGGGCCAGGCTGACGCCGGTCGTGCGCGGGAGCTCATCCTGGAAAGGCTTTCCGCGCAGTAGGAGGCGGGCGGCTCCGCCCCTCGGGCGGGTGTGAGGTAGGGCTCCTCCCTTCGGTCCTGGCGTGCGGAACCGCCGCCGGACCCGGTTCGTTGCCCGGTGCGTGAGCGGCGGGGGGGGGGGGGGGGGGCCGCCCCCCCCCCCCCCCGGGGGGGGGGGGGGGGGGCCCCCCCCCCCCCCCGCGGGGGTGTTCGAGGTATGGTGGGCGTC
>NZ_JBHYOW010000028.1:0-44605 GCF_042745575.1 Nocardiopsis sp. NPDC058789 | reverse complement strand
CGGGCCCGCCACAGGCCCCCCGGGCCGCGCAACACCCCCCCCCCCCGTGTGACCTACCCCCCCCGCCGCTTCCCTCTTGGTAGCGGGGACAGGATTTGAACCTGCGACCTCTGGGTTATGAGCCCAGCGAGCTACCGAACTGCTCCACCCCGCGTCGTTGTGATCCCTATTTTAGGGCCCTTGGCCCCAGGTGGCAAATCGGCTCTTCGTGAAACTGAACCCGATCCGGAGATCCACCCGTTGGTCCGGTCAGCTTCCCGACCGGCCCTGTTGGCTACTCTACCAGGCTTTCCTCACGGTCCGCACCGGCATTCTCGCCGCGCACGCACATGGGGCCGAAAGAGCCGCCAATATGCGCCTCCCGAATCAACCGTCGAAACAGAAGTCCGAGAAAAGCACCGGACCCGGGATTTCTCCCGGGTCCGATCTTGGTAGCGGGGACAGGATTTGAACCTGCGACCTCTGGGTTATGAGCCCAGCGAGCTACCGAACTGCTCCACCCCGCGTCGTTGTGTCTTCAGATTAGCGCGCCCCGGCGACAAAGCCAAATCGACCTGCGCGCGGGCCTTCAACCGCCCCGCCTCCCGGGCTCCGACACGGGAGCGGCAACGCGAACGGGGCGGGACCCGGAAGGTCCCGCCCCGTCGTACGCGGCGCCCCTGGGAGCCGGCGGCTACGAACTAGTCGCCCGCGGCCTCCTCCAGGGCCTCAAGAGCCTCACGCAGGCGCTCGTTGGCCTCGTCGTTCGACTCCTGGGCCTCCTCCCAGGCCTCGACGGCCTCGTTGAGGGCCTCGGTGAGGTCACTCGGGTCGCCTCCGCCCGAGCCGCCCTCCGAGGTCTCCTCCTCGGGGGTGCCCGCCTCCGCGTCCGGGTCGGGCAGCGGACCCTCGCCGCCCTCGAACAGGTTGTTCAGGGCGTCCTGGAGGTTGCTGCCGATGGCGACCTCCTCACCGAAGCCGACCATGACCTGCTGGAGCAGCGGGAAGGACGCCGCTCCGCCGCCACCGGCCTGCACGTAGAGGGGCTCCACGTAGAGCAGACCGCCGGCGAACGGCAGGGTCAGCAGGTTGCCCCGGGTCACCTCGGCGTTGGACTGCTCCAGCGGGAGCAGGACCTCACGCACGTCGGCGTCCGAGTCGAACGCGTTCTGCACCTGGCCTGGACCGAAGATCACCGTGCTCCGGGGCAGTTCCAGCAGCTTGAGCTTGCCGTACTCGTCCGACGCCGGGTTGCTGTCCACGGCCATGAACGCGGCCAGGTTCTCACGGTTGTTCGGAACGAACGTGGTGGTCAGCGAGAAGCTGGGCTCGTCGGAACCGGGGAAGTTGATGGTCTGGCGGTAGGGCGGCTCGGAGACCTCGCCCTCCCGGGTCGGGTCGTTGGGAACCGACCAGAAGTCCTGACCACCGTAGTAGGACGCCGCGTCCGTCACGTGGTACTCGCGCATGATCTCGCGCTGCACCTTGAACAGGTCGTCCGGGTAGCGCAGGTGCTGGATGAGCTCGTCGCTCATCTCGTCCCTGTCCACCACGGTGCCCGGGAAGGCGCCCTCCCAGGTCTTCAGGACGGGGTCCTCCTCGTCCCAGCCGTACAGGGTGACGCTGCCGTCGTAGGCGTCGACGGTGGCCTTCACCGAGTTCCGGATGTAGTTGACCTCGTTGCCGGGCAGCGCGCCGACCTGCTGCGCCGAACCGTCGGTGAAGGTGTCGGTCACCGCCTGGGTGAAGTCGACCCGGTTGGCGTACGGGTAGCCGTCCGAGGTGGTGTACCCGTCCACGATCCACACGACCTTGCCGTCGACCACCGCCGGGTAGGGGCGGCTGTCGACGGTGAGGAAGGGCGCGACCTTCTCCACGCGGTCCAGCGGGTCGCGCTCGTAGAGGATGCGCGAGTCGCTGGTGATGGCGCTGTTGAGCAGGATGCTCGTTTCCTGGTACTTGATCGCGTACAGGATGCGGTCGAAGAAGTTGTTCAGCGGGACGCCGCCGTCACCGTCGTAACGGTTGTAGGCCTGCGAACCCCCAGCGGGGTCCTCCTCGGCGCCCTCCTCGGTGGCCTCGGCGTCCTCAGCCGGGGCCTCCTCGCCGCCCTCCTGGCCGTCGGAGGGCGCGCGCGCCTCGTCCGGGCTCGGGCTGGCGTCGACCGCGTCCTCCAGGGTGGGGACGTCGGGCTCGTCGGCGGCGGGGTCGACCGGGTAGTCGTACTCCTCCTCCGCCTGGACGATGACGTAGTCGGCGCCCTCGCGGCCGTAGTAGATCCTCGGCTCGTACTCGCCCGCGACCTCGCTCAGCTCACCGCGCGGCGGGATGTTGTACTCGGTGAAGACCGGGCGACCCTCGTCGTCGATCAGGTTGCCAGCGGCGGCGACCATGCCGAAGCCGTGGGTGTAGATCAGGTGCCGGTTGAGCCAGTTGTCCTGGTCGGCGGGCGGACCGTCGAGTTCACGAACCGCGACGATCGTGTCGATCAGGTTGCCGTCGGCGTCCGGGTAGCGGTCGACCTCCAGCACGTCCGGGAACTGGTAGAAGCCTCGGACCTGCTGCATCTGCTGGAAGGTCTGCGAGACCACGGCCGGGTCGGCCAGTCGCACGCTGGGGATGGTGTCGGCCTCGGCCGCCAGCTCCTGCGGCGTGAGCTCCGTGGTGGCGTCGTAGGTCTCCACCTCGGCGTTCGCGATCCCGTACGCCTCGCGCGTGCTCTCGATGTTGCGCTCGATGTACGGGCTCTCCAGGCGCTGCTCGTTCGGGCTGACCTGGAAGCGCTGGACGATCTCGGGGTAGGCCACGCCGACGACCACGCCGGAGAGGACCAGCAGCCCGAGGGAGGCCACCGGGATCATCGTGTTCTTGAAGACGATGTTGGCGAAGAACAGGACCGCGCAGATCACCGAGATGACGGTGAGGATGGTCAGGGCGGTCTTGACCGCGTTCACGTCCGTGTAGGAGGCACCGAAGGTGTAGCCCCGGTCGGAGAACACCAGCCCGTAGCGGTCCAGCCAGTAGGAGCCCGCGCGCAGGAGCACGAACAGACCCAGCAGCACCGACAGGTGCACGCGGGCGGCGGGGGTGGCGCGCTGCCCGGAGTCGTTCTGGAGGCGGACCCCGCCGTACAGGTAGTGCACGATCACCGCGGCGATGAACGCCAGGATGACGGCCGCGTACAGGTAGCCGAGCAGGATGCGCAGGAACGGGTAGGTGAACGCGAAGAACGCGATGTCCATGCCGAACTCGGGGTCGTTCACCCCGAAGTCGACACCGTTGACGAACTGGAGGTAGCTGCGCCAGTCACCGCTGGCGGCCGCGCCGGCCAGCAGCGCCAGGGCGCCGACGGCGATCCAGAAGAAGAGCTTGCGGTGCGGGTCGATGGACTGCCGGTAGCGGTCCAGGCCCTGCTGTTCCAGACTCATCGGTCTGATACCGGGCCGGGCCCGGTAGGCGAAGAAGATGCTCGCGCCGACGATGACGGCCATCACGAGTGCCGCTACGGCGAAGAGCAGGACCCGTGTCCACAGCTCGGTCAGGAAGACCGAGGTGTAGCCGATGGAGCTGAACCACTTGTAGTCGGTCCAGAAGTTCGCGGCGAACATCAACGCCGCGATGATGACGACCACGGTCGCCGCGACTGGCGCGAGCAACCTTGATCGGCGAGGCATACGCGCAGGTGGTGCGCCGGGCGATCGGAAGCTCACGCCTCCCCCTCGTTCTGGCTTGGTAGGTGCGTTGGTTGCGCGTGTGGCGCCTTCATTACTGAAAACTTAATCGGTGGCCGTCAGGTTCCCGAAATCACCCTCCACCCGGTGACAAGGCTGCATCGTTGGTGTATCGGAGTCGCATCCGGAGGGCACCTTGCGACCCTACTGCCGCCGAACGGGCCCGGCGAGGTTCCCACATCGGGGACCATGGAAACGTGTCGAACATTCGCGAAGCAGTCATGGACCTGGAACGCCACGCCGCCGAACAGGGGTGGGATCGCCCGTTGGGCCTGTACGCCCTGGTCCCCACCTCGGAGCTGCTGGCGGCGGAGCCCGCTCTGGCGAGCATGCTGGGGATCGCCTCCCCGGCCGACCCGGACGAGCTGACCCCGGTCGAGCAGGAGGCGCTGTCCCCGGACGTGCCGTTGGAGGAGGCGCTGGGGCGCATCCTGTGGCCCGAGGGCGTGGCCGGGTGCGCGCTGGTCATGGAGCGCCTGGTGGTGAAGGGGTCGGACGAGACCCTGGCCGCCGGTGAGGACCCCTCCGCCTCCGGCAAGGAGACCGAGGAGATCCGCATGGTCGCGGGCGTGCTGCGGGACGGTTCGCGGCACTGCGCCATGCGGATGCGCAGCCACGACAGCGAGTCCGAGGTGCTCAATGGTCCGGACCTGATCCCGGCCCTGACCTCCGCGCTCGCCCTCACCCTCGACCTGGACGAGGAGCTCCCCACGAAGGAGAGCTGACCCCACCCGTACGAAGGACCCCCGGACCACACGGCCCGGGGGTCCTCTCATGTCCAGCCCCTCAACAGGGGTGTGAGAACACCTCGTCCCCAGCTGTGTGACCCGCCCTGGGTCCCGGCCACAGCCCCTGAGCCCCACCCGAGTCCCGTCACCACCAGGGGGGTGCTTTCGTTCGGGCGCCGCCAGGGCTCTGCAAGAGGAGTCAAGCCGCCAGCGAGGAACGAGCCAGGCGTAGACGACGATGAAGAATCCCTGGCTCTCAGGGCGCCCGAACACGCACCGAAGCGAAGCGGAGGTGCCAAGAAACACCACTATTCGCAGCGCGGCAGTTCGCCCTCTCCCCCGCGAATGACCTCCAGGGCGTCCATGGCGTCGGTGAGGGTCTCGACACGGACGACGTCGAGCTCTCCGTAGGCGGCGGACTGGGAGATCTGGGAGCAGCTGTCGGCGGCGACGAAGAAGTACTCCGCGCCGTCGCGCTTGGCGCTCACCATCTTCTGCGGGATGCCGCTGACCCCGCCGACCTGGCCGTCGGAGGTGATGGTGCCGGAACCGGCGATCCTGGCGCCGCCGGTGACGCCCTCCTCGCTGAGGCGGTCGATGATGCCCAGGGAGAACATCATGCCCGCGCTGGGTCCGCCGATCTCGCCCACGGAGATGGAGACGTCGACGGGGAAGTCCATGTCGTCCGCGATGAGGACGCCCACGGCGGCGTTGCCCTCCTCCCCGGCGACGGTGTCCATGTCGACCTCGACCTCCTCGCCGTCGCGGTCCAGGACGAGCGCGACCGGTTCGCCGGGCTCGCGGTCACCGACCCGCTCGACCACGTAGGAGCTGCCGACGAGTTCCTCGGTGTCGGCTCCGGTGGTGTGGGTGGGTACCTTCTCGCCGTCCACCTCGATGATGCGGTCGCCGGGCTCGACGACGCCGTCGGCGGGCATGTCCGCGACGGTGTCCGCGACCAGCGGGATCGCCTCGTAGTCGATGTTGAGCTGGTTGAGGGCGGCGGCGGTGGCGTCGGTCTGCGAGTCGTTCATCTGGACGGTCTGCCGTTCGGTGACCTCCTCCTGGGAGCGTCCGGCCGGGAACAGCAGTTCCTCCGGCAGGACGGCCTGGCTCGGTGAGAGCCAGGCGGTCACCAGTGTGAAGAGGTTGAGCCGGTGGTCGGGTCCGCCCGCGTACTGGACGGTCACCATCGATAGCGATCCGTCGTGCTCGTAGTTCTCGGCGCCCTCGACACCGATGACGGGCGCTCCGTCCTCCTGCTGTCCCAGGGTGTCCACAGTGACGCCCGGGGCCGCGACGAGGTAGGGCATGGGCAGGTGGAGACTGCCGTACCCGAGCCCGGCAAGCAGGACGAGAGCGGCGACAAGGGTCATGACACGACGAACCATGCTGACACCTTAGAGCCCTTCGGGACCTGGACGGGAGGACTCAGGGCGAGCCGACCCACTCCGTCCCGCCGTCCTCGAAGGCCTGGTTCTTCCAGATGGGCACCTGGGCCTTGAGGTCGTCGATGAGTCTGCGACAGGCCGCGAAGGCCTCCTCGCGGTGGGCCGCGGAGGCCGCGACGACCACGGCGAGGTCACCGATCTCCAGGTCCCCGACGCGGTGCGTGGCGGCCATCCGCACGACCGGGCGGTCGGGGGCGGTGGTGTCGCTCAGCACCTTCTCCATGACGACGCGCAGCTGCGCCTCGACGGTCGGGTGCGCCGAGTACGAGAGGGCGGCCACGTCGCGCCCGTGGTCGTGGTCGCGCACGGTCCCGATGAAGACGGCCGTGCCGCCGGCCCTGGGGTCGGCCACCGCCGCCAGGACCTCGTCGACGGACAGGGGCGTGTCGCGTACGGCCGCGAGAGTGATCTGATCCACCGGAGAACCGTATCAAGCGGCACGGATCAGGACTTCCCTCGCTTGCGCAGGTGGCGGATGGCGGCGGCCGTTCCGATGGCCGCGGCCGCCGCTCCGGCTGCTCCGGCGGCCGTGATGGTGACCTCCTTGCGGCCGAGGCTGCGCCCGGCGATGGCGTGCTTGCCGGTCTTGGACTTCAGCAGGGCGGCCAGCGCCGACTCGTTGTCGTGGGCGGGCTTCCACCCGGCCTGGCGCAGGGAGACGCCGTCCACCACGCAGGGGTAGACGAGGAACTTGATCTCTCCGGCCGCGGCCGGGGTGATGCGGGCCTGGTGCAGGCGGCGGACGGCACCGAAGGCGAGGTTGGCGGGCACCTCGAAGTGCTTCATCCCCGCGATCTCCTCCACCTCCCCCTGGGTGAGCGATCCCTCGCTGGCCACGGCGACCACCCCGTCGGTCCCGGTCACCTCGTGCAGGGCGCAGAAGGCGAGCGCGGAGGCGAGGTCGTCCTCGTGGCAGAACTGCCAGTGCTGTTCGTGACCCTTGACGGTGAGGAGGCGGGGCGCGGAGAAGTGGCGGCTGAGGAGGGTGTCCAGTTCGGGGCCGACGAGCGGGGCGGGGCGCACCACGGTGACGCTCAGGCCCGGGTGGGCCCGGCGGGCGCGCTCGGCCAACTCCTCGACCTCTGCGAAGTCGCCCATGAGGCCCTCGCTGTTGTCCGAGACGCGGGTGGCGTTCTCGGGCAGCGGCACGGGGTTGTCGGGGGCGGCGCCGTAGACCATCGTGCTGGTGATGAGGAGGACGCGCGGCACTCCGGCGGCGGCCGCCGCCGTCAGGACGGTCTGCGCGGCCCGGATGTTGTGCGCCCGGCGCGCCGACGGCCTGGTCTCCAGGGAACGGTCGTCGGCGGTGTGCACGAGCACGTCGATCCCGTGCAGCCGGGAGACCAGCCCCGGGTCCTGGACGTCCGCGATGCGCCAGGTCACCCCGCGCAGGTCGGCGAACTCGTCGTCGATCGCCACGACCTCACGCGCCGAGACGGAACCTTCTGGGGCGGCCAGGCGTTGCACGAGGAGTCGGCCCACTCCGGAGGCGGCACCGGTGACCGCCACCACCATGCCCGCCCGATCCGAGGGGCTGTGCTGTGGGCGAACCTGGCTGCTTTCGGTATTCACTCCGGGCGACTCCCAGCTAACGTGACAGTGGAGACCAAACCTAATCCTGCCTGAGGTCTGATTGTGAGCGACCTGCCTTTCGGTTTCAGCATGCCGAACGATCCCGATGACGAGTCCGGACGCCGTTCAGGCGACTCCGGCTCGGGTGCCGGCAGCGGCGGCCCGGGCGGGGGGAACCCCGGAACACCGGACGGATTCCCGTTCGGCGACCCGCAACAGATGGCCAACATGCTCCGCCAGTTCGCGGACATGATGTCGTCCCAGCCCGCCCCCGGTGCGCCGGAGGCCGGTCAGACGTCCCCGACGTCCGGCATCAACTGGGACATGGCCAAGAACATCGCGCGGCACGCGGTCTCCCAGAAGGGGGACCCGAGCGTGCCGCCCGCCGACTACGCCCGGATCGAGGAGGCGCTGCGCCTCGCCGACCTGTGGCTCGACCAGGCTACCGACCTCCCCTCGGGGCTCCAGACCGCCCAGGCCTGGAGCAGGTCGGAGTGGATCGAGAAGACGATGGACTCGTGGGCGCAGCTGTGCGACCCACTGACCGCCAAGACGGTCCAGGCCATGGGGCAGAACCTCCCCGAGGAGATGGCTTCCATGGCCGGTCCGCTGCTGGGGATGATCCAGCAGATGGGCGGCATGATGGTCGGCCAGCAGGCCGGTCAGGCCATCGGTGAGCTGGCCCAGGAAGTGATCGGAACCACCGACATCGGCCTGCCGCTGGCCGGTGAGGGCAACGCCGCCCTGCTTCCCTCGGGGGTGGCCCGCTTCAGTGAGGGCCTGGAGATCCCCGAGGACGAGGTGCGCCTGTACCTCGCCGCCCGTGAGGCGGCCGTGCACCGCCTGTACTCGCACGTGCCGTGGCTGCGTTCCCACGTGTCCCGGCTGGTCGAGGAGTACGCGGCCGGGATGTCGTTCGACGTCAGCGGCCTGGAGGACAAGCTCGGCGGGATCGACCTCTCGAACCCGGAGGCGCTCCAGGAGGCCATGTCCGGCGGGCTGGGCGCCGAGGGGCTGCTCCAGCCGGAGGACACCCCCCAGCAGAAGGCCGCGCTCAAGCGGCTGGAGACCACTCTCGCCCTGATCGAGGGCTGGGTGGCGACCGTGGTGTCGTCGGCCGTGTCCGAGCGCCTGCCGCAGTCGGGTGCGCTCGCGGAGACCACCCGGCGCCGCCGCGCCACCGGTGGGCCCGCCGAGCACACCTTCGCCGCCCTGGTCGGCCTGGAGCTGCGTCCGCGCCGTCTGCGCGAGGCCGGAGCCCTGTGGACGGCCCTGGAGGAGGCGCGTGGCGTGGAGGGCCGGGACGCCGTGTGGCAGCACCCGGACCTCATGCCCACCGCCGACGACCTGGACGACCCGGACGCCTTCGTGCACGGGCGCGGCGAGTTCGAGGGCACGGACTTCGACATCTCGTCGCTGACCGACCCGGACGGCTCCGAGCGGCCCCGGCCCGGCGACGACGAGGACGAGGACGGCAAGTAGGTGACTCTGCACGCCGACGCGCGGGCGGTGCTGGACGCGTGGACCGCGCCCGACACCGGCCAGGAGGAGCTGCGCCGCTCCTACCTGGACCACCTGGACGCCCATGGTGACGCCATGTGGCGTACCTGCCTGCCCGGGCACCTGACCGCGAGCGCCGCGATCGTCTCCGCCGACGGTTCCCGTGTGGCCCTGGTGCTGCACCGGGTCCACCGGATGTGGTTGCAGACCGGCGGCCACTGCGAGACCGAGGACACCACCCTGGGCGGCGCGGCGCTGCGGGAGGCCACCGAGGAGTCCGGGATCCGGGATCTGGCCCTGCTTCCGGAGCCGGTGCGGCTGGACCGCCACGCGGTGCCGTGCGGCGGGGGCAGTCTCCACCTGGACGTGCAGTACGCCGCGGTGGCTCCGGCCGACGCCGTGCTGGTCCGGGACCCGGACGAGTCCGCAGGACTGGACTGGTTCCCGGTGGGGTCCCTCCCCGAGCCCAGTGACGAGTCGGTCCGGGCCCTGGTGGACGCCGCCGTCCACGCGCACCGGCGGACCACCGCCGCGAACTGAACCACGAGAGGCCCGCCGGAGGAGATCCGGCCGGGCCTCTCGTGGTGTGCGTCCCCCACGGCCCGACGGAACGGATGACCATGAACCACCGGCCCCCTGTGAGGCGTTCGCCATGTCCCTGATCACCGTGGTCGGCATGCTGGGCGGGCTGGTCCTGGTGCTGCTGGCCAAACGGGTCCGCAAGGCGGCCGAACGGCTGCTGGCCGACGAACGCGCCGGGCTGGTCGGTCCGCAGGAGGTGGCCCGCGCCCGGGTGGAGCAGAAGCGGCGCTCGCTGCGGCTGGGGCAGGGCGTCTGCGGGTTCATGGGGATCCTGCTGGTCGCGGTCCTGGGCCGTGCCGCCGTCTCCGGCGAGTGGGGCGGGACCACCACCTACTACGCCGCCGTGTTCGGGGTGCTGCTCGTGGTGAGCGCCGTGGTGCTGGCCCGTGTCGCCGCGGACGTCAGGGCCGCCGAACGCGAGCTCGACGCTCCCGGCGGCTGAGGGCGCGCCCGCGCCGCATCACCGACGAGCACCGTCTCGTCCACCGCCTGCACGAGGACGAGATCCGCGTCGTCGCCTGCCGATACCACTACGGCAAGTAGCCCCTACTCCTCGAAGGCGACCTCATCGGCTTCGAGGACCTCGTCCGGGTCCTCGTCGTCGTGGTCGGAGCGGCTGCCGGCGCTGAACCCCTCCAGGTAGCCGCGGGCGCGGTCGGCCTTGGGGTAGCGCCGGACCAGGTCCCAGAAGTCGCGGCCGTGGTGCGGGATGCGCAGGTGGGCGAGTTCGTGGACGAGGACGTAGTCCACCACCCACGAGGGCATCCCGGCGACGCGACGGGAGATGCGGATGGTGCGGGTGTCCGGCGTGCAGGAACCCCAGCGGGAGTTCTGGTTGTCGACCCAGCGGACGCTGTCCGGGAGGTGGGTGCCGTCCAGGTAGCGTTCGGCCAGCTCGACGGCGCGCTCCTGGAGCTCGCGGTCACCGGGGTGTCTGCGGCCCTCCCGGGCCCGGAGCTTTTGCAGCATCTGGTCCACCCAGCGCTTTTCCTCTGCGCGGGAGAACGTCGCGGGCACGAGGACGACCGTGGTGTCCCCGTCCCTGTAGGCCGACACGGTGCGGCGGCGACGAGGACTGCGTCGTACCTCGACTTTGGTGTTCGAGGGCACAGTGTTTACGGTATCCGAGGTGGGCCTTCTCGAACAGGTGTGAGTTGTCCGGATATGTGATTTCTTTCGCGCCGTGTCCGACCCGGGCGTTCGGGGGCGGATTCGGGCCCCCGACACGGATTCCCCTCTGACCAGGGGCCTTCGGAGCTGGTGAGACAGGACACACGTGGACCGGCTCCGGGACCTCCTGCTGGTTTTGGTTACACAAACGAGACCGAACGGCGCGCTCCAGGCGCCCTTCGGTCTCGTTCGTTCACTCACTCGTCAGTCCGCGTCAACATAGCCTTGACCACGCGATTTCCATGATCGCCTGCTCCGCACGACGCTCCTCGCGCTGCCGGGCGCGCAACTGCCGGGCGCCGAGTCGTCTGATCTGACGGTCGCGGGGCTCCTCGTCGGTGCGCTCCACCATCCGCATGAGTTCCTGCATCATCGTTTCGAGTCCTTCGGGTTCGTGGGTGCTTGGGGTGTTCAGGCCGCGACGGGCGCGGGGTTCTTGCGGGGACGGCCACGGGGGCGCTTGCGCGCCACCACCTGGCCGGAGACGAGCAGCTGCCCGCCCCAGACGCCCCACGGCTCACGCCGCTCGAGCGCGTCCGCCAGGCACTGCTCCCGAATGGGGCAGGAACCACAGATCGCCTTGGCCGCCTCGACCTCCGCGGGCGACTCCGCGAAGAACAGGTCCGGCTCCCTACGGCAGGGGATTTCGACCTCGCCCAACTGGGGCGTTTCCAGGACCGACGCGAGCATCGGTGCCCTCCAAGATCTTTGATCGTTCGTACAACGCGGTCGGTGTTCGGTCACCGGAACGAATCCGGTGAGGGACCTGGACTTGCGATGCCGCCGCCTGCTCCCGCGTCCCTGGGGGACGGAGAACGAACGGAGATACAAAGAAAGCCGCGGCCCCTGTGTCGGGGTCCGCGGCCACGGTCGAGGATCTCGGCCTGTGCTGCTCTAGGCCGGAATCTTCCGTGGACACTCTCCCGATGCGCCATAGCGCGGGGTTTCGTGCGATGCCTCGTTGACGCCAACGGTGAACTTGCCGCGATCAAGGGCAGGCTCGGACTCGTGGCGCGGCTCGCCGATGACGCCGGACTCGGACACACCGGTCCCCTGGAAAGCCAGGCCGGATCCAATGAGCTGGACCATGCCGAGGGACTGGATGCCGTTCTGGGCGCTCGGACGACCGCCGATGGTGCTACCGCTCAGGCCGATGCCCGACACGACTCCTGTCGGGAACGGACGCCAAGCGGCCTCGGCAGCGAGGGACAACGTGGTCATCGAGTTCATCTCCGTGGTGGTCATTTGATCGGGCACCTCCTTCAAAGTCGGGTACAGGGTCTCGCACCTGTACCGAGAGCGGTTGGTTCGACGTGTACACACTACGGGCCGCCCACAAAGATCGGCAACCTATTTTTGACCTGGGAAAACGTCCGCATCCGGCCAGAGGTCGCCGGGAATGACGAAGGGCCCGGAAGCGTTGCCCCCGAGCCCCGTGAACCGCCTCCGTCTAGGCCCAGCCCTCCGCGTCCACGACGCGGATCATGCCCTCCTGCACCACGGAGCAGACGAGGTGGCCGTCGCGCGTGTAGACCAGGCCGCGCGCCAGACCCCGGGCGCCCTGGGCGGTCGGGGACTCCTGCGCGTACAGCAGCCACTCGTCGGCGCGGAACGGCCGGTGGAACCACATCGCGTGGTCGAGGCTGGCCATGGCGATCCCCGCGAACGACCTCCCGTGCCGGAGCAGCACGGTGTCCAGCAGCGTCATGTCCGAGGCGTAGGTCATGAGGCACACCTGGGTGAGGCGGTCGTCCGGCAGCTCGCCGTCCACCTTGAACCACACCGGGTTGGTCGCCGTGCGCAGGTCGGGGTCGCGCTCGGCCTCGAACGACATCGCGCCCACGGGACGCATCTCGATGGGGTGCCACTGCACGAAGTTGGGCACCTTCCCGAACGCCTCGCGCAGCCGCTCACGCGTGCTGAGCAGGTCCTCCGGCGGCGGGACGTCCGGCATCGGGATCTGGTGGTCCAGGCCCGGCTCCTCCTTGTGGAAGGAGGCGGAGAGCGTGAATATCGCCTTGCCGTGCTGGACGGCCACGACCCGGCGGGTGGTGAACGAGCGCCCGTCGCGGACCCGGTCCACCTCGTAGACGATCGGCACGGTGGGGTCGCCGGGCCGTATGAAGTAGGCGTGCAGGGAGTGCACGTACCGTTCGGCGGGCACGGTCCGGCCCGCGGCCACGAGCGCCTGCCCGGCGACCAGTCCTCCGAAGACCCGCTGCGGTCCCTCCGCCGGGCTGATCCCCCGGAAGATGTTGACCTCGATCCGCTCCAGGTCCAGGACCCTCAGCAGATCGGCCAGCGACTGGCCCCTGAGTTCGGCGTCGTGTTCACTCATCCTCGTCCTCTCCGTCCCCGGCCTCCCCCGCCGGTTCCCTCCCCGCGACCAGCGCGAGCACCGCCTCACCGTAGCGGTCGAGTTTGGCGGGACCCACTCCGGACACAGCCGTGAGCTGGGAGACGCTGGAGGGTTCCTGCTCCGCGATCGCCTGGAGGGTGGCGTCGGTGAAGATCACGTAGGCGGGCACCTTCTGCTCCTGGCAGGTGCGCTTGCGCCAGTCACGCAACCGCTCCAGGAGGGCCTCGTCGTAGGTGGAGGGGCAGTCCACGCACCGGCCCAGCTTGCGTTCGGTGGCGTCGGAGAGCACGTTCGAGCAGACCCGGCAGCGCGCCGTCCCTCCCTTCCGGCGGTCGCGGCGGTTGGCGGTGGAGGGCGAGGCCGGGCGCAGGCCGTCGAGGAAACGGGAGGGCTTGCGGGACTTGCGGCCGCCCGGGGAGCGCGACAGGGACCAGGACATGGCCAGGTGCTCGCGGGCGCGGGTGACCCCCACGTAGAAGAGTCGGCGCTCCTCCTCCACCTGTTCGTCGGTCTCCGCGTAGATGATCGGGATCATGCCCTCGGTGAGGCCCACGAGGAAGACCGCGTCCCACTCCAGGCCCTTGGCGGAGTGCAGGGAGGCGATGGTCACGCCCTCGAACCCGGGAGCGTGTTCGGTGGCCATGCGCGTCTCCAGCTCCTCGACGAACGTGCCCATGGTGGCGGCGCGTCCGTCGGGTCCCGGTGTGGCCGCCATGTCCTCCGCCAGCTGGGCGAGCGCGGACAGCGACTCCCAGCGCTCCCGGGCCTGGCGGCCCTCGGGCGCGCTGTCGGTGAGGCCCATCTGGGCGAGCAGGCCGCGCACCGTCGCGACCAGGGGTTCGGCCACCTCGTCGGCGGCGGCGTGCCGGGCCCCGCGCAGGGTGTGCACGGCCTGTTTGATCTCGGGGCGCTCGAAGAAGCGGGTGGTGCCGCGCACGGTGAACGGGATGCCCTCGTCCGCCAGCGCCTGCTCGTAGGAGGCCGACTGCGAGTTGGTGCGTACGAGCACCGCGATCTGGCTGGCCGGGGTGCCGTCCTCCAGCAGGACGCTGATCTTGCGGGCGACCCCGGTCGCCTCGGCGGGCTCGTCGTCGTACTCCTGGTACAGGGGGTCCGGCCCCTCGGGGCGCTGTGCCTGGAGGGTGAGGTGGTTGGCGGACGTGGTGTCCCTGGCCTGCGCGATGACGTGGTTGGCCACCCGGACCACCTGGGGCGTGGAGCGGTAGTCGCGGACCAGCCGGACGACGGTGGCGTGCGGGTACCGGTTGGCGAACCCGGTGAGGTAGCTGGGGGTGGCCCCGGCGAACGAGTAGATGGTCTGGCTCGGGTCGCCCACCACGCACAGGTCGTCGCGGTCACCCAGCCAGGCGTCCAGGAGGAGTTTCTGGAGGGGGTTGACATCCTGGAACTCGTCCACGACGAAGTACCGGTACTGGTCGCGGACCCGCTGGGCGATGGCCGGGTACTCGGTGATCATCCCGGCGGTGAGTTCCAGCATGGACTCGAAGTCGAGGAGGTTGTGCTCGCGGCACAGCTCCTCGTAGGCCTCGAAGACCCGGGCGACCTCGCCGGCGTTCATGGGGGCCTGCCGTCCGGACTTGGCCACGGCCTTGTCGTAGTCGCTGGGCCGCACCTGGGTGACCTTGGCCCACTCGATCTCGCTGGCGAGGTCGCGCAGTCCGAGCCGGTCCGGCTGCTGGCCCACCGAGTTGGCGGCGCGTGCCACCACGGAGAGCTTGCTCTCGATGAGCTTGGGCTTCTCCCCGCCGATCACCTGCGGCCAGAAGAACCCGAGCTGACGCAGGGCGGCCGCGTGGAAGGTGCGGGCCTGGACCCGGGGGGCGCCCAGGGAGCGGAGCCGACCGCGCATCTCCCCGGCGGCGCGGGCGGTGAAGGTGACCGCCAGGATCTGCTGTTCGGAGATGACCCCGCTGGCCACGGCGTGCGCGATCCGGTGGGTGACGGCCCTGGTCTTCCCCGTTCCGGCACCGGCGAGGATGCACACGGGGCCGCGCAGTGCGCGCGCCGCCTCGGTCTGTTCCGGGTCCAGTCCCTCCAGGACGCGGTCGGGGTCCATGGTGCTCCTGAATCTGGTTGGGGAGGCTGCGTCCGCCGGGGCGGCTGACTCGCCGTGGGCGCACAGTCTCTCAAGTATCGGTCGTCACCGGGAGCGGATGGGCCGGGCTCCCGGGTGTCGGCGGCGACGCTCTCCGGAGCTGCGCGAACAGTCCGGGTGACACATTCCAGAACCAGGAGGCCCTGTGAGGCGTCCCACGTTGTGTCGATCGGTCATGGGAAGTGGCGGGACCCCCTTGGTGTTGGAATGGGGGTACTGATCCCCGAACATGACCGTCGACCAGGAAGACGTGAGCGAGATGACGAGTACGGGCACCGAACGATTCACGATGTACAGCACCCCCTGGTGCGGGTACTGCAGGCGCCTCAAGAGCCAGCTCTCCCGTGAGGGCATCGCGGTGCGCGAGGTGAACATCGAGGAGAATCCGGAGGCCGCGGAGTACGTCATGAAGGTCAACAACGGGAACCAGACGGTCCCGACGGTGGTCTTCAGCGACGAGACCGCGATGACCAACCCGTCCCTCGCTCAGGTGAAGAAGAAGTTGGCCGAGCTGTCCTGAGGACGAACGGCGCGGGCCGCCCTGGTGCGGCCCGCGCGGCGGGACCCCCTCCCCCAGGGGGCGGACACCCCCGAGTTCCCTACGGCGGCGAGGCCGGCACCGTAGCGCGGACGATGACGGGGAGTGTTGAGTTGGGGGACGATATGAGGCCTCATGACGTGGCGGTCACCGACACGGTGACCGTCGAAGTGGTGCGGCGCACCCCGAACGGGTGGCGCGTGGGCACCGAACAGCACGGGCACGATGCGCCTGACCTGGTCAGCGCCATGGTCCTGGCGGATCTCCTCACCTCCGAGGCGGGGACCGGGCGTCCCCGCACGCAGGCGCCCGGTCGGGCCCCGGAGGGGGCCACCGAGGTGGAGCGGCTGCGGCACACGATCACGCAGCTGGAGCACGCGCTGCACTCGCGGGTCGTGGTGGAGCAGGCCATCGGCGTGCTCGCCGAGCGGCACACGATGCCGCCGCGCGAGGCGTTCGAGAGACTGCGTTCGTCGGCGAGGTCACGTGGCAGGAAGGTCGCCGACCTGGCGCAGGACGTGGTGGACAGCAGCACGAGTCCGCTGACCGTCCTTCCGGACGAGCTGACGGGGACCGGTTGAACGGCTCCGGGTGAGTGCGGTCGCGCGGGTCCCCCGGATCGGGGACCGAGGGCGCGGACCCGAGGATGCGAGTCGCGGGTGCGGATCGCGGGTACGGGCCGCGGGCGTCCGGTGCGGGGGGACGGACGGCCCGCAGTACCGGTCCGCCCGTCGGACGCCGTGACGGTTCCGCCTCCCCCGCTCACCAGCCTCCGGGCAGCTCCGCGCCGTACCAGTGCTCGATCAGCGTGCGGGCGATGGAGACCCGCCCGGGAAGGCTGACCTCCTCGGAGTGCACGGCCTCGGCCAGGGCGGCCCGGCTGAACCAGCGCGTCTCCGCGATCTCGTCGTCGGTGCGCTCGGTCTCACCCACCGCGCGTGCGGTGTACCCCATCATGAGGCTGCGCGGGAACGGCCAGGGCTGGGAGGTCACGTAACGCGGCGACTCCACGACCACGCCCGCCTCCTCCGCGACCTCGCGGATCACGGCCTGTTCCAGGGACTCGCCCGCGTCGACGAACCCGGCCAGGACAGAGAAGCGGTTCGCGTCCCAGTGGGGGTTGTTGCCCAGCAGGCACTCCTCCTGACCGTCGCGTTCGCGGTGCACCAGCATGATCACGGCCGGGTCCATCCGGGGGAACTGCTCGGTCCCCTCCTCCTCGCAGACGCGGACGTGCCCGGCCTTCTCGATGCGTGTGCGGGAACCACAGCGGGGGCAGAAGCCGTGGCTGGCGTTCCAGTTGGCGAGGGCGATGGCCCTGGTGAAGAGGCCGGTGTCGTGGTCGCTGAGGATCGCGCCGACCTCGCGCAGGGAAGCAGGTTCCGCGACGGGGTTGGCGGACAGCTCCTGGTGGGAGCGGACCGCGAAGTAGGCGCGGTGACCGTCGCTGCCCAGGAGGTAGCGCTCGCCCGGGGGCGCGTGGTGGGGGTCGGTCAGGACCAGTTCCCGGGTCTCACCGGTCGTGACGAGGGCCCGGGACTGCTTGGCCATGAGCGCGTGCCAGCCGTAGCTGCCCGGTTCACCGCCCTCCAGGACGAGCACGCGGGTGCCGGGATCGGCCCAGGCGGCCGCGAGCCAGGCGTCGTCCCCACGCCGGTGTCCGGCGGGGTCGACGGTCGATCGGGCGAGCAGGGGTGTGGCTTCGGTTTCCATGGGACCTTCCGACGTGGTGGTTCTCCCCCAGGTGTAACGCCTTCGGGGGGTCCGCGCACTCCCGTTGGGCAAACCCGCGCGGCCGCCGCGTGGCCGCGGCGGCCGCGGACGGAGACGGGCGCGGGGGCTCAGGCGTCCCGGGCGGCGCCGAGCTCCTCCCACAGGTAGGCGACGCTCTCCGCGCCCTTGAGCAGGAGCGGCGTCTCGACCTTCTCGTTGGGGGCGTGGATCCGGTCCTCGTTGAGGCCCACGGCCACGAACACCAAGGGCGCGTCGAGGATGTCCGCGATGTCGGCCTCGGGTCCGCTGCCGCCCTCACGGGTGAAGAGGACCTCCTTGCCGAAGGCGCGCCCCATGGCGGAGCGGGCGGCCCGCAGCGCGGTGGAGGACAGGTCCGAGGCGCAGGCGCGCACGCCCGGGCCGCCGAACTCCAGTTCGGCGCGGACGCCCTCGGGGGTGGCGGCCTCCACGTACGCGCGGACGCGGTCCTGGATCTCCAGGGGCTCCTGGCCGGGGACGAGACGGAAGCTGATCTTGGCGTGGGCGGAGCGGGGGACGATGGTCTTGCCGCCCGCGCCGGTGTGCCCGCCCCACATGCCGTTGATCTCGGCGGTGGGCCGCAGCCAGACGCGTTCCAGGGTGCTGTACCCCTTCTCGCCGCGCGCGGCGGTGGAGGCGGCGGTGGCCAGCCACTCGGCCTCGTCGAAGGGCAGCCTGGCGATGAGCTCGCGCTCCTCGGCGCTGGCCTCGACGACGCCCTCGTAGAAGCCGGGGATCGCGACCCGGTTGTCGGCGTCGTGCAGGCCGGAGAGCAGGTCGCTCATGATCTTGAGCGGGTTGGGGACGGCGCCGCCGAAGGAGCCGCTGTGCAGGTCGCGCTCGGGGCCGTACAGGCTGATCTCGACGTCGGTGACGCCGCGCATGCCCACGCACATGGAGGGGGTGTCCGCCGCCCACATCGTGGTGTCGGAGATGACCGCGACGTCGCAGTCCAGACGCTCACGGTTGGCCTTCATGAGGTCGGCGAAGTGGACGGAGCCGGACTCCTCCTCACCCTCGACGAGGAACTTGAGGGTGACCGGGGGGGCCTGCGCGCCGGAGGCTGCCAGGGCGGCGCGTACGCCGAGGGCGTGGAAGAGGACCTGGCCCTTGTCGTCGGAGGCGCCGCGCGCGTACAGGGAGGTGCCGCGTTCGGTGGGGACGAAGGGCTCGGTCTCCCACTCGTCGAGGGGGTCCACCGGCTGCACGTCGTGGTGGCCGTAGACGAGCACGGTCGGCGCGGCGGGGTCGGCGGCGGGCCACTCGGCGTACACGGCGGGCAGGCCGGGGGTCTCCCAGACCTCGACGGTGGGGAACCCGGTGGCGGTGAGGTGGTCGGCCAGCCAGCGGGCCGAGCGGCGCACGTCGTCGTGGTGCTCGGGGTCCGCGGAGATCGAGGGGATCGCCAGCCACTCCTTGAGCGAGGAGAGGAACTCGTCCCGGTGGGCCTCGATGTGGGCGCGCGCGTCCATCAGTCGTCCTTGTCCTAGACATCCTTGTCAGGATCGACCTTAGGACCTGGACAAAGAGGACTTGACCCCGCGACTCCTTGTCACGGGGAGCGCACCGGACGGACGATGGTCGTAGACAGTGCGTCCGACGAGGACGAGCGCGTGGACCGCTCTTCCACGCTCCGTCGGACACCACGCGCCGCGACATTCCGCACCGCTCGGTGGAGCACACCGCCCGGTGGAGGGGGAGCCGTCGGTGCCGGTCCGGGCCCGCCGAGCACGGAGGGGCCCGGGGCGGAGCGCTCCGACGAGGCCGAGGCGCCCGGCGCGTGGTGGAGCGCACCACCACGAAGGGATCGACCGATGGCTGTGACCAGTGTTGACAAGGACTTCGAGAACCTGACACTCGCCGTCACCTGCGACCTGACCACCTCAGTGGACCGCGCGTGGGAGCTGTGGTCGGACCCGCGCCAGCTGGAGCGCTGGTGGGGGCCGCCGACCTACCCGGCCACGGTGGACCGGCACGACCTGACGCCCGGAGGTGTGGTCACCTACCACATGACCGGCCCCGAGGGTGACGAGCACCATGGTTGGTGGCAGGTGAAGACGGTGGGCGCGCCCCGCTCGCTGGAGATCACGGACGGTTTCGGGGAGACGCCGGGCGACCCCGGCGACCTGCCCGTCGCCACCATGCGGTTGGACATCAGCGAACGGGGGGACGGCGTCCGCATGGTCGTGCGCACCACCTTCGCGTCCACGGAGGCGATGGAGCGGATGCTGGACATGGGCATGGCCGAGGGCATGCAGGAGGCCATGGGCCAGATCGAGGACGTCCTGGCCTCCTGACCGCACGGATTCGTACCGGCCGCCCCCGCGCCACGACGGCGCGGGGGCGTTCCGTGCCCGGGACCCCGAACTCCGGCCCGGTCAGCGATCCTCGCGGGAACACCCCCGGTGAACAGGGGAACCTTCTACGCTGACCGGGACTCTGAGTCAAGGGGCGGGAGAGGCCCGTCCCACTCGCACAGGAGGCCCCGTGAGCAACGACCCGCAGATCACCGCCAGGTTCGAGGACCTCTTCGACACCCTGGACACCGACGGCGACCAGGCCGTGACCTGGGCGGACTACCAGCGGCTCGTGAACCGGTACCTGACCGGCTACGGCATGGAGGCGTCCGCGCCCCGGGCCGTGGCGATCCAGGAGGCGTACGAGTCCCTGTGGGGCACGCTGGTGCGGACCTCCGCCGAGGTGCGCCTGAACCGCGAACAGTTCGTGGACGCCATGCGGGAGGCCACGGAGGACCGGAGCCGGTGGAACACGGCCGAGGCCGTCGCGGAGGCCGTGTTCGACCTGCTGGACGGGGACGCCGACGGCACCATCAGCCAGGAGGAGTTCCTCGTGTACGCCAAGGCCCTGGGCGCCCGGGAGGAGGACGCCCTCCAGCGGTTCGCGCACGTGGACACCGACGGGGACGGCGACATGAGCCGCGAGGAGTTCGTGCAGTCGGCCCGCCTGTACCTGTTCGGTGACGACGTCGACTCCCCCGGCGGGTTCGTCTTCGGCGTGGTCTAGTTCGTCGGCGGGCGCGCGCCCCGGTCAGGTGGTCCGGTCGGGTGGTCCGCGCCACCCGACCGGGGCGCGATCTGCTCCGGGGGTTCCCTCTGGCACTCCTGGTGGGTGTTTCCTCCTGGTCAGGTGTGGAACGGGCCACGTGTCGCGGCTGGTCAAGGTGCGTAACGAAAAGCGGCAGCGATGGTGAGCGGTGTCCCCAGGTCTGTGTGGAACGGCTGACCGTGTCGCGGCCGATCAAGGTACGTAACGAAAAGCGGCGGCGAGGGTGAGCGGTGTCCTCGGGTCTGCGATGAACGGTCGCCCGTGTCTCGGCCGGTCAAGGTGCGTAACGAAAAGCAGCAGCGAGGGTGAGCGCGGGGACTATGTAGCACACCTGTGCGGCCTTTTCAGGGTTATACACAATGACAGATCAGCGATTCATGCTTGCCATCGGAAAGGCTTTTATAACCACTTGGCCATAGCCCACGAAAGAGCGAATGGCTTACTATGGAATTATGAACCTCCTTCCCGCAGTGCCCGCTTCTTCCACCGGGTTGTCCCCGGTGGAGGTGGCCGTGCTCGCTGCCCGGGAAGAGGCCACCGCCTTCTTCTCCCGCGAGCTGGCGCCCGGGTGTGAGGGTGAGGTACTCGACCAGGCCACCCGCCTGTGGGAACACCTGGACCAGATCAAGCACCACATGGCCACGGCTCTGGCCCGTATCGAGGCCAACGGGCAGCTCCTCGGCGAGGGTGGCCAGCGCGACCTGGCCACGTGGATGCGACACTCCTTCGCCATCAGCGCCACGCAGGCCAACGAAATGGCGACCGTGGGGCGCACCGCGATGCGCGGGACTTTCCCGGACACCACCCGAGCCCTGGAAGAGGGTGAGCTTTCCTTCGGGGAAGCCGCAGCGGTGGTGGCCGGAGTGGAGCGGGCGGTGGAGAAAAGGAATTCCACTGACAACCCCGACCCCGTTCTGTTCGCCGCGAAAATGGAACACGGGCTGCTCGCCTTCAAACAGGAGCGCCCCAACACCTCCGTGGCGGGTCTGGGCCGGGCCGCCCACCAGATGGGTGCCCGCCTGGACCCGAACCGGGTCGAACGCGACCACGAGGCCGCCCACGCCCAGCGAGGCGCCACCCTGTCGCGGACCTTCGGTGGGAGCTTCCTGTTCCAGGCCTGGGGATCGGCCGCTGACGCGCTGCGGTTGGAAGCGGTCCTGGAGAGCTACGCCAACCCCCACGACACCGACGACGGGCTCTCCCGGGCCCAGCGTGACTATGACGGGTTCATGAACGCGGTGGGGCGGGCGCAGACCCACCAGGAGTGTGAGAAGCCCTCCTCCCCGGCGGCGCTCATCAACATCCTGATCCCCGCGACCACCCTGACCGGGTGTGAGGGTCAGGACCCGGCCACCACCCAGGACGGGCGGGTGGTCCCCACCAGCGCGGTGCGCGAGCTGCTGGGCGAGAGCGTGGTGCGCCACCTGATGGTGGAGCACCGCACGGGTGCGGTGCTGGACGTGGGACACGAGTACCGGATCGCCACCCCGCAGATCAAGGTGGCCGCGTTCGTGGGACACACCACCTGTGCGTGGCAGCACGGGTGTGACGTCCCGTTGAAGTGGACGCAGGCCGATCACATCGTGGAGTGGTGGCAGGGCGGACGTACCAGCGTCGAGAACATCCAGCCGCTGTGCTCGACCCACAACCGGTTGAAGCACCGGTGGGGGCTACGCAGGGACAAGAGGATGTGGGCCGGCCGCCAGCGAGGCCGATCACCCAGCCCAGCAGGCCCGATACCGGCACCACGCCCGCCCCGCGAATAGCCCCCGGCACCGGACCCCACCGCCATGGGTCCCCGCCCCGAAGCACACGGGGCCCGACCCTGGCACGCCCGCACACCCTTGGCCGAGAGGGAGTCCCGTCATGCCCACACCCCACATCCCCGCCCCGACCTCCACTCACGGCAAGGGGGCCGAAGCGCCGACTCGGGTACACGCCCACCTTCGCCGCCGCAGTTCCGTCATCCTGAGCGACCAGCCGCGACACGGAGAACGCTCGGCACAGACCTGGGGACCCACCCACCATCGCCGCCGCGGTTCCGTTCGGGCGAATGACCGGCCGCGACACGAAACACGCTCCACACAGAGCTCGAGGCCCACCGACCCTCATCGAATCCGTCCCTCCACCTCCGCCAGGCAGACAGAGAAGTCAGCAGGCCAGCAGGGCCAACCCCAGTAGTGCGGGTGACCATGCGACGATCGCCCACACCACCACGACGGAAGCGAACCCCTCTGGCACGGCGGCCGGGGTCAGGGCCGGATGAGGACCTTCAGGCTCCTGCGGTCGTCCATGTCCCGGTAGCCGGCGGGCACGCCGTCCAGGTCGGTGGTGGCGTCGAAGACCCTGCCCGGCTCGATGGTCCCGTCCAGGATGTCGGGCAGCAGCTCCTCGATGTAGGCGCGCACGGGAGCGGGCCCGCCCGCCAGGCGGATGTTGTGCCGGAACAGGCTGGCGAAGCCGACGGGTGCCTGCTCGTACTGCGGGACGCCCACGCGGCTGACCACGCCGCCGGGGCGGACGACGCCGACGGCCTGTTCGTAGGCGGGCATGTGTCCGACCGCTTCGAGGACGGCATGCGATCCGTGGCCGCCGGTGAGCTCGCGGACCCGGGCGATACCCTCCTCACCGCGCTCGGCGACGACATCGGTGGCGCCGAACTCCCGCCCCAGGTCGGTGCGGTCGGTGTGGCGGCCCATGAGCACGATCTGCTCGGCCCCCAGGCGCTTGGCCGAGAGCACGGCCATCAGGCCCACCGCGCCGTCTCCGATCACGGTGACGCTCTGACCAGGAGCCACGTGCGCGGCCCTGGCCGCGTGGTAGCCGGTGCCGAGTACGTCGGCCAGGGTCAGCAGGGAGGGGATGAGCGCCGAGTCGGGCGCGACCGGCAGCTTCACCAGGGTGCCGTCGGCCAGCGGCACACGGACCGCCTCGGCCTGGCCGCCCTCGTCCGCGATGCCGTCCCAGAACCCGGCCTCGTGGTGGGCGCAGGAGGTCTGGAGGTTCTCCCGGCAGAACGCGCACGTGTTGTCGGAGATCGCGAACGGCGAGACGACCAGGTCTCCCCTGGTGAGCGTGGTGACCTCGGACCCGGTGTCCTCCACGACGCCGATGAGTTCGTGCCCCATCCGGGCGGGGCCCTCGGCGGCGGACATGGAGTGGTACGGATGCAGGTCACTGCCGCAGACGCAGGAGGCGGTGATACGGACCAGGGCGTCGGTGGGGTGCTTGATCCGGGAGTCGGGCACGTTCTCGACCCGAATGTCTCCTGCTTGGTACATGAGTGTGGCGCGCATGATCGGTCTCTTTCGGTGGTGCTCTCGCTGTCACCCCCACTCCACCCGTCTCGGCCGTCACGGAGAAGGTCGCGTCAGTGGGGGTACAACCTCAACCCCCCTGACACGCTCACCTGCGCCTATCGTGAACGGCATGGACAACCGCGCGGACATCAGGGGCTTTCTCGCCAGCCGACGGGCCAAGCTGTCCCCGGAACAGGTCGGTCTCCCTCCGGGCTCGCGCCGCCGGGTCCCGGGGCTGCGCCGCGAGGAGGTCGCCGTCCTGGCCGGGGTGAGCATCGAGTGGTACACCCGGCTGGAGAAGGGGCACATCGCGGGCGTGTCCGAGGAGGTTCTCGACGCCGTCGCCCACGCGCTGCGTCTGGACGAGGAGGAGCGCACCCACCTGTTCGACCTGGCCCGCGCCGCGCGCCCGGCGCACCGCAGGGCCACCCGCCGCCGTGAGGTCGCGCTCGCCCCGCCGGTCCAGTGGATGCTGGACTCCATCACGATGTCGGCGGCGTTCGTGCGCAACGGCCGACTGGACGTGGTCGCGACCAACGCCCTGGCGAGGGCGTTGTACGCGCCGATGTTCGACAGCCCGACGACGGCCGCCCACGGGCGGGCCAACTTCGCCCGCTACCACTTCCTCGACCCGGCCTCCCGTGACTTCCTCGTCGACTGGAGGGCGGGGGCGGCGATGACCGTGGCGCTGCTGCGCGCCGAGGCCGGACGTGAGCCCCACGACCAGGGGCTGCGGGAACTCATCGGTGAGCTGTCCACACTCAGCGACGAGTTCCGTACGCTGTGGGCCTCGCACGACGTGCGCATCCTGCACGGCGGGGTCAAGCGCCTCCACCACCCACAGGCGGGCGACCTGGAGCTGACCTTCCGGTCCCTGGACCTGCCCACGTCCCCGAGGGCGGTGCACGACCTCTCCCTGTACACCGCCGAGCCGGGCACCTCGGACGAGGAACGGCTCAGGCTCCTCGCGAGCTGGGCCGCGCCGGACGCCTTCCACGAACGCGAACAGCAGGGTCCGCTGACCACGCCCGAGAACGGGCCGGGCGGGAACTGACACGCCCCGGCCGCGCCCACCACGACCAGCCCACGCCGGGCCAGGCCGTCGGCCCGGCTCCCCGGTCCTCAGTCGGGTTCGGGGATGGTGGTGATCAGGGCGGCCAACCCGTCCGCGTCCAGCAGGTCGGCGGGGCGCACGGTCTCCCCGGCCCGCACGTAGTGGAACGCGGCGCGGACCTCCTCCAGCTCCACCCCGGCCAGGTCGGCCCAGGCCAGGCGGTAGGCGGCCAGCTGCACGCCGACGGCCCTGCGCTCCACGTCGTTCCCCGGCGGCCGCCCGGTCTTCCAGTCCACGACGTCGTACCGGCCGGTGTCGGCGTCATGGAACACCGCGTCCATGCGTCCCCGGATCAGCCGGTCACCGATGACCGTCTCGAACGGCACCTCGACCTCGGCCGGAATCCGCGCGCCCCACTCGCTCTCCTCGAACCTGCGCTGGAGTTCGGCCAGGTCCTCGTCCTCACCGGCGGTCTCGTCGGCGGCCCCCGGCAGCTCGTCGAGCAACGTGGCGTTGTGGCCGAACCGCCGCTCCAACCACGTGTGGAAGGCCGTGCCCCGGCGTGTGTGCGGCGCGGGCGGCCGTGGCAGGGGTCGGCGGATCTGCCGGGCCAGCGCCGAGGGGTCGCGCGCCAGCCAGACCATGGAGGACACGGAGAGGTGGTCGGGCAGTTCCACCTGCACCGGCCCGTCCACCGGCCCGACGGCGGCCCGGTCGCGGTGGGCGAGCAGCAGCTCGGTGTCGCGTTCCCAGCCCTGGAGCCTGCGGCGCAGGCCCTCCGGGGTCTTGGTCGGTCCGGTCGGCTTCCCCTCGCGCAGACGCGCGCGGGCCCGCTCGACCAGGTCGGCACCGGCCAGGACCTGGGCCCGGCGGGAGTCGGCGGGGGGCCGCTCCGCATTCGCGTCGGGCTCCGGTGCCGCGCCCGGGTCCGCGTCCGGGGCCGGGTCGGAGGCGGGAGCGAGCTCGGGCACGGCGTCGACGGCCGCGTCGAAGTCGGGCTCCGGCACGTCGTCGAACTCGGGGTCGTAATCCGGCTCGTACTCGAAGTCCGGTTCCGGCCCGAACTCGAAGTCGGGCACGGGCTCCGGCACGGTCGGGACCGGCAGCGGCGTCGCGGCGGGCTCGGCGGAACCCGAGACGGCGGGCACGTCCTCGGGGGGCCACACCGCCGAGGACTCCTCCTCGTCGTGCGGGTTGGTGTCCTCCGGGTCCGGCGGCGGGTCCCAGCGCACCACTCCCCCGGCGCCCCGCTCGCAGGCCTCCCGGATCTCCTCCAAAAACTCCGAGGGCCCGCGCGGGGTGCTTCCGGTCCGCCCCCACCAGTGCCCGGTGCACACCAGCTCGTAGGAGGCCCGGGTGACCGCCACGTACGCCAGGCGCCGTTCCTCCATCAGGTGGCGGGCTTCCTCCGCCTCCTTGAACGCGGCGATGTCCTCCTTCTCCACCCCGCGCAGCGTGGGCAGGCTGGAGCGGTCGCCGCGCAGCGGGTACGGCAGCATGTGATCGGCCTTCACCCAGGCCAGGGAGTCGCGCGCCTTGGCGGGGAACAGCGGGGCGCGGGCGCCCGCGCTCACCCCGGGCACGATCACCACGGGCCACTCCAGGCCCTTGGCGCCGTGCATGGTCATGAGCTTCACGCTGTCCGAGCCGCCCACCCGCTCCCCTGGGCTGAGCGCGCTCTCGTTCTCTTCGGCCGCGTTCAGGTAGCCGAGGAAGCTCCCCAGGGTGGGGTCCTCGGAGTTGCCGACGAAACGGACGGCGTGGTCGACGAAGGCGTCCAGGTCGGCGCGGGCCGAGAGGGGGTCGCGGTTGGTGCGCGCGCCCACCTCGATGTCCAGGCCCAGCATCCGCTCGATCTCGGTGATGAGGTCCGGCAGCGGCTGGCCCACGAGTCTGCGCAGGGTGCGCAGCTCCTCCGCGAGACGGCCGAGGCGCTCGTGGGCGGTCTCCGAGTAGTTCTCGGCGGGCCCGGGGTCGTCCACGGCGTCCACGAGGCTGCCGCTCTCCGCGGTCAGGTCCAGGACGGTGCGGCGCAGGAGGTCCTCCGACTCCTCGTGCGCGCCCTCCTCGGCCGCCGGACCGGTGAGGTCGCGGCGGGTGTGCCGGGCCAGCTCCGTGGCACGGGAGCCCAGAGCGGCGAGGTCGCGGGGGCCCAACCGCCAGCGCGGGCCGGTGAGCAGGCGGGCCAGCTCGTTCCCCGCGGAGGCGTCGTGCACCACGCGCAGGGTGGCGATGATGTCGCGGACCTCGGGCACGAGCATGAGCCCGCCCAGTCCGACCACCTCCACGGGGATGCCGCGCGCCTCCAGGGCGTCGCGCAGCGGCGGGAACTGGGACCTCTTGCGGCACAGCACCGCGACGTCGCCGGGGCTGACACCGCCGTCGGGGTCTCCGCCGGACTCGCTCTCGGGCCACACCAGCCCGTCGGGCGCGAACACCTGGCCACCGGGCCGCTCGGCGTCGGCTCCGAGCAGGTCCCGTACGTGGTCGGCGATCCACTCGGCCTCCTCGGTCTCCGTGGCGAACAGCCCCGCGCGTGCCGTGCCGCGCCCCTGCCGTGCCTGGCTGGGGTGCAGCACCGGGACCTCGGCGGCCTCGGCGCGCAGCGGCTCGGAGATGCGCTTGGCCACCCGCAGGACCCGTTCTCCGTTGCGGAAGCTGAAGGTGAGGCGGCGGACGGGGGCGGGGCGTCCGGGCGCGACCGGGAAGTCGGTGGGGAAGCTGGTGAGGTTGGCGGCGATCGCTCCCCGCCATCCGTAGATGGACTGGCAGGGGTCGCCCACGGCGGTCACCGCGTGCCCCTCGCCGAACAGCGCCCGCAGCAGCACCAGCTGGGCGTGGCTGGTGTCCTGGTACTCGTCCAGGAGCACCACGCGGAACCGGCCGCGCTCGATCAGACCGACCTCGGCGTGGTTCTGGGCGATGCGCGCGGCCAGCGCCATCTGGTCACCGAAGTCCATGGCCTCGCGGGCGTGCTTGGCGTGGTTGTAGCGGTCCACCAGTGGGAGCAGCTGTTCGCGGCGGCGCTGGGTGTCCACCAGGTCCCGGGTGGGCTGGGTGGGCTTGCGCGACATCGCGTCCACCCCCGCCTGGATCCACCGGCCGACGCCGCGCACCTGGTCGGTGGTGGTGAGGTGGTCGGAGATCTGCCCGGACAGGTCGAGGACCCTGCGGGTGACGGTGTCCGCGCCGACGTTCACGTGCTCCATGGGGCCGTCGTACTCACCGACGACCCGGGCGGCCAGCTGCCAGGCCTGACCCTCGCTGAGCAGGCGCGACGTGGGTTCGACCGCCTCGCGCAGGGCGTGGTCGGCGACGATGCGCCCGGCGTAGGAGTTGTAGGTGGAGACGGTGGGCTCACCGTCCAGCAGTTCGTCCGGGAACTGCTCGGTGGCGCGCAGCTGCTCCAGGCGCTTGCGCACGCGCTCGGCCAGCTCGGCGGTGGCCTTGCGGGTGAAGGTCAGCCCGAGGACCTGCTCAGGGCGCACGTGGCCGTTGGCGACCAGCCACACGACACGGGCCGCCATGGTCTCACTCTTACCCGATCCCGCACCGGCGATCACCACTCCGGGCTCCAGCGGCGCCGAGATGACCTGGGCCTGCTCGGCGGTGGGTTCGGGGCGCTTGAGGAGCCGGGCCAGTTCGGCGGGGCTGAAGCGGGGCCTGTGGGGATCGGGGGAACCGGGGGCGGAGGGGGCGGGGATGGGTTCAGACATGTCTGCCCTCGTCCTGGACCGGGCAGCAGGCGCGCACGGCGCACGCGTTGCACCCGGTGTTGCGGGTGGCGGCGAAACGGGCTCCGCCCATGCCGGTGGCGACCTCGCGGACGAGGGTCCCCGCCCATCCGGGGTCGGGGTCCTCGCCCAGCGGGGGCTGGACCTGTTCTCGCGCCTTCTTGCTGAGTGCGGCCTTGCCGACCTGGACGAGGGTGGCACCGCCGGGTTCGGCCAGGCCGAGCTTGGCGAAGGCGCCCCTGAGCACGGCCATCTGGTAGACGCCGAGCTGGGGATGGCGGGCCAGGTCGTCGGCCTTGGTGCCGCCGGTCTTGATGTCCACGACCACGGCGCGGCCCTCGGAGTCGCGTTCGAGGCGGTCCACGCGGCCGGTGATCTCGATCCCGCCCACGTCCACCTTGAAGCCCTCCTCGGTGACGACGAGTTCGCGGTCGTTGGCGGCGTCCCAGGTGATGAACTTGCGGACCATCTCGTCGGCGCGGTCGCGCTGCTTGTCGGACTGCCAGGGGCCGCCGAAGTCGAGGTCGGCCCAGATCTCGTCCATCCGGGCGCCGACCTCCTCGGCGGTGCCGCCCTCCGCCACCAGGACGGCGACGGCGTGCACGACGGTGCCGAGCGCGGAGGCGGAGTCACCGGAGGACGCCCCGGCGGCGCGCTCCAGGAGCCACCGCAGCTGACAGTTGGTGAAGCTCTCCACCTGGGAGGGGGACACCCGGATGGTGTCCTCGGGGTCGGAGAGGGGCCGGGCGTCGGAGAAGGGGGTGAGCGCGTACCACTCCGCCGGGTCGGCGCCCCGGACGCCCTCCTCGGCCAGGCGGGCCAGATGCCCGGCCGCGGCGGTGCGCAGGGGGTCCGGCGCCCCGGGGTCGGTCACCACCGAGCGCAGGTCCGCGACGAGCGCGGGCAGGGAGAGCCAGCGACGGCCGGTGCTGACCGGCTCCGGGTCGCCCAGGCCCATCTCGTTGAGGAAGCGGGAGGGGCGTTCGTCGGAGTCCTCGCCGCCCACGCAGGTGACGTGCAGGGAGCGGCGGGCCCGGGTGAGGGCCACGTAGAACAGGCGGCGCTCCTCGTCCAGGAGCTTGGAGGCCAGGGCGGCGCCGAAGGAGTCGGCGGAGTGGCTGCCGGAGTCCACCAACTCCTCCACGCCGAGCAGGGATCCGCGCAGCCGCAGGTCCGGCCACTCGCCCTCCTGGGCCCCGGCCACGACCACCAGCCCCCACTCCAGGCCCTTGGAGCGGTGGGCGGTGAGGATGCGCACCGCCTCGCCCTCGGGGGCGCGCTCGGCGAGGCTGTCGCCGGGGATCTCCTGGGCTGCCAGGTCCTCCAGGAACCCGTCCGGGGTGCCCGGGGGCAGACGGTCGCAGTAGCGGGCGGCGCTCTCGAAGAGCGCCACCACGGCGTCGAGGTCGCGGTCGGCGGCGGCGCCCCGTCGGCCCCCGGCCAGGCTGGCGCGCATGAAGCGGTCCGCGAGGCCGCTGTCCCGCCACAGCTCCCAGAGGACCTGTTCGGCGTCGGCCCCCTTGGCGGTCAGCTCCCTGACGGTGCGCAGGGCGTTGGCCACGCGCAGGGCCGGGGCGGCCACGGTCGGGTCCACCAGGGTGAGTTCACCGGGGTCGCGCAGGGCGTCCACGAGGAGCCGTGAGGAGGGCCGGTATCCGGTCTCCCGAGGCTCTTCGGCACTCTCGGTGGCACCTGACGCCCTGTCGGACCCGTTAGCCACGGGTGCCCCAGCACCCCCAGCGGGCAGGTCCTCAACTACGGGCCCAACGTCCCCAGGGGTCCCTGTGTCAACGGCAGACCCGTCGATCCAGGCCGTCCCAGTAGCCCCAGCGGCTACGTCCTCCCCGGCAAGCACTCCTTCCCCGGCGGGCACACCTTTCCCTGCGGGCTCGGGCGTCCCGGGGGCACCACCGTCGCGGACCCGGTCCAGGTCCAGGCGGCGCAGGGCGCGCACCAGTCGGCGCAGCCGCACCGAGTCCGCCTCACCGAAGGGGCTCATCAGGAGCTCGCGGGCGGCGTCGTCGTCCAGCTCCTCCGGGCGCAGACCGTAGCGGATCAGGCCGAGCAGGGGGCGGACGATCGGCTCGGCCGCCACCGGGAGGTCGTCGGAGCCCACGACCACCGGCACGGAGGCGGCGGCGAGCGCGCGCCGCAGCACCGGGAGCTGGCGGCTGGAGGAGCGCACCAGCACGGCCATGTCCGACCACGGCACCCCGTCCACCAGGTGGGCGCGGCGCAGCGTGTCCGCGATGACCGCGGCCTCCTGCGTGGAACTGTCCGCCATCAGGACCTGCACCTCGCCGTCCGGGACGCCCTCGGCCGGGAGGAGGTCGCGGTGGGAGTTGACCCTGCCCCGGGCGGAGGCCACGGCGGGAAGGCGGCGGGTGAGGCCCCGTGAGGCCGCGAGCAGGGTGGCGCCGCTGCGACGGCAGGTGCGCAGCGCCACGACCGGGGCGTCGGTGCGCCGCAGCGTGGGGAAGCGGCGCGGGAAGTCGAGGATGTTGTCCACCTCGGCGCCACGGAAACCGTAGATGGACTGGTCCGGGTCGCCCACCGCGACGAGGTCGCGGCCGTCCCCGGCCAGGGCGCGCAGCAGCTCCTCCTGGGCCGGGTCGGTGTCCTGGTACTCGTCGACGAAGACCACCTCGTGGGCGGCGCGCTCGCGCTCCTGCACCTCGGGGTCGGAGAGCATGTTCGCGGCCACCCGCACGAGCTCGGCGTAGTTGAGGGTGGGGACCGGCGCGATGTCGAACCGGCCGTTCATCCGGGAGAGGAACCCCGCGGCGGCGGTCCAGTCGTCGCGGTCGCGCTCGGCCGCGGCGCGGGCCAGCTCGGCGGGGCCGAGGCCGCGCTCCTGGGCGCGCATGAGGAAGTCGCGCAGCTCCTCCGCGAAGCCGCGTGTCTCCAGGGCCGGGCGCAGCCGCTCGGGCCACGCCCGCGCACCGTCCTCGAACTCCCACTTCAGCAGCTCACGTACTTCCATGAGCTGCTCGGGCCCGGACAGCAGCCGGGGCGGCGCGTCGCCCATCCGCTGGAACTCGCGGCGGATCAGGGCGTAGGCGTAGCTGTGGAAGGTGAGCGCCAGGGGCTCGCGGGTGGTGCGCCGCAGTCGGGCGGTGATGCGCTCGCGCAGCTCCTGGGCGGCCTTGCGGCTGAAGGTGAGCACCAGGATCCGGGAGGGGTCCACGCCCCGGTTGTCGATACGGTCCACCACGGCCTCGACGATGGTGGTGGTCTTGCCGGTCCCGGGGCCCGCCAGGACCAGGAGCGGGCCGCCCGGGTGGTCGACCACGCGCTGCTGGTTCTCGTCCAGCACCGGAGGCGGCAGCACCTGGTGGGCGCGCCGCACAAGACGGTACGGGGATGTGTTCACGCCTCCAGTTCACCAGAGGTCGACGACCATCGCGGACGCCGCGACGGCGCCCGGTACCCCCGTCAGGCTCCGCTTCCCCCGTCCCATCGGGCTTCCCGCATGTCCACCCGGTCGCCGCTCGGACGCATCGGGGTGGCCTCCGCCGCATAGTGGGATCGAGCACGTACGAGGTGCCCCTCGGCGGGGCGCCCGTCCGAGCGCACCACCCGCCACCAGGGCACCGCCCCGCCCCAGCGGGACATCACCGACCCCACCTGCCGTGGGCCGCCCCGGCCGACGTACTCGGCGATGTCGCCGTAACTCATGACCCGGCCCGGCGGGATCCGTTCGACCACCGAGAGGACCTCCTCGGTGTACTCGTCGACGGGCTCCGACGCGTCCTCGCCGGGTTCTCGGGGGTGGGGATCGACCATGCGCCGAGCCTATCCACCCCCGCCGACACTTAACCTTCTCCGGCCGCTCACGCTCCCCCGGCTACTCGGGCACCACGTTCATGTGGTTGCCCCAGGCCAGTTCGGGATCGCGCCTGCGCGCCGCGCGGGCCTGGACCAGCCCGTTCACGCCCAGGGCGGCGATGACCACACCACCGACCCACGCCGTCACCGCGGCGGGCAGGACGTGCGCGTAGCCCAGCACCCAGGGCAGGACGAACAGCAGCACACCGGCGGCCGTCACGGCGAGTTCGGTCACCAGCGCGCCGGGGCGGGTCAGGGACATCACGCCCATGACGATGACGGCCAGCCCCACCAGGAGGAACGTGGCTCCGGAGAAGCCGTACAACCCGTGCACGATCCAGCTCAGCCCCACGGCCAGTCCGACGACGACCGTGGCCACGTCCGCCCAGCGTCCCTTCTCACGCATCACGCCACCTCCTCGCGGCAGGGGCCCGCACCGGAGGTCGGCACCGCACCCCGTGGGTGTTTCGTACCCACTTGTCCACCTTGATAGGGGCGAGGACCTCGGAAAACTCCACCCCGGAACGCGGCGGACGGCGCCGGGAACACCCGGCGCCGTCCGCGGGAGGCGCTCGCGGCCCGCAGTGCGGGCCGGCTCGCTAGTACTCGGGCAGGCTCGGGTCGACCTGGTTGATCCAGGCCAGGACGCCGCCGCCCACGTGCACGGCGTCGGAGAACCCGGCGGCCTGGACTGCGGCCAGGGCCTCGGCGGAGCGCACGCCGGACTTGCAGTGCAGGACCACGCGCTTGTCCTGCGGCAGGCGCTCGAAGGCCTTGCCGTTGAGGAACTCGCCCTTGGGGATGAGCGTGGCGCCCGGGATGCTGACGATCTCGTACTCGTTCTTCTCGCGCACGTCCACGAGGAAGATCTCGTCGGGCTTGTTGTCCAGCAGCTCCTTGAGCTCCGGAGCGGTGATGGTGGAGCCGGAGGCGGCCTGGGTGGCCTCCTCGGACACCGCACCGCAGAAGGCCTCGTAGTCGATGAGCTCCGTGACCGGCTCGGTGTCCGGGTCCTTGCGGACCTTGACCTCACGCCAGGTCATCTCCAGGGCGTCGAAGATGAGCAGACGGCCGACCAGCGGGTCACCGATGCCCGTGATGAGCTTGATCGCCTCGTTGACCATCACCGAGCCGATGGACGCGCAGAGCACGCCCAGCACGCCGCCCTCGGCGCAGGAGGGGACCATGCCGGGCGGCGGGGGCTCGGGGTAGAGGTCGCGGTACTGCGGCCCGTACTCGTTCCAGAAGACGCTGACCTGACCGTCGAACCGGTAGATCGAACCCCACACGTAGGGCTTGTTCAGGATGACGGCGGCGTCGTTGACCAGGTAACGGGTGGCGAAGTTGTCCGTGCCGTCCAGGATCAGGTCGTACGGTGCCAGGATGTCCAACGCGTTGTCGGACTCCAGGCGGTCCTGGTGCAGGATGACCTCGACGTTGGGGTTCACGTCCTTGATGCTGTCCCGGGCGGACTCGGCCTTCGGACGGCCGACGTCGCTCTGCCCGTGGATGATCTGGCGCTGGAGGTTCGACTCGTCGACGACGTCGAAGTCGATGATGCCGAGCGTGCCCACGCCGGCGGCGGCCAGGTAGAGCAGGGCCGGGGAACCGAGGCCGCCCGCGCCGACGACCAGCACCTTGGCGTTCTTCAGGCGCTTCTGGCCGTCCATGCCCACGTCGGGGATGATCAGGTGGCGCGAGTAGCGGCGCACCTCGTCCACGGTCAGCTCGGCGGCTGGTTCGACCAGCGGCGGCAGCGACACGGTGACTCCTCATGACTGTTCGGATCGCCCCGCGTCCACCTGGGGAGCGGTGCGCGGAGCTGCTTGCAGTTATACCCAACCTAACGGGTGGGGTATTCCATTCCCACCCCGGGGAGGGGTGGTACTCGTCGCTTCCTGACCTCCCTCAACCACCACGGCCCGGGTGTTCATTCCACGTGGTGCGCGACGGTCGGCCGCGCGGCTCCCCTTGCCCTGGCACCCGGCGCGGGTAGTGTCACTCGTACGCTCCGCGACGATGTTGGGAGGACCCGGTGGCAACTGATAGTGGGAACCGACGCACCGCCCCCGTGGAGGAGGACCCCGCCTCGGCCGTGCCGGAGGCCGACGCGGCCGAGCAGCGCACACGGGCTGACGAAGGCGAACCGCGCGAGGACTGGACCGAACGGGCCTCGGAGGAGAGCTTCGACCAGGCGGACGAGGCCGACGTGATCGAGCAGGTCCGCGAGGCCGGACAGGACGAGGACGAGCGCCGCTGACCACGGGCGTCCCTCCGTCCTCACTGCCCACACCGAACCTACGCCGGAGTAGGATGGGCGAAAAGAGCTGCGGGCCGCGTCACAGAGCCGAGGCCGGGTCCGACAGCGTCAGCCACGCAGATGTCCGGTCAACGGCGTGCATCTGCAATGCCGAGTTCGGAGGGTGTGGGTGTGACAGCTCCATCAGACGCCCGCGCCCGGGGCACGCGTCTGCCCCGGGTCCGGCGCCGCCGCCAACTCCTGGCAGCGGCTCAGGAGGTCTTCGTCGCCCGCGGGTACCACGCCGCGGCGATGGACGAGATCGCGGACCGCGCGGGAGTCAGCAAGCCGGTCCTGTACCAGCACTTCCCTGGGAAGCTGGAGCTCTACCTGGCCCTTCTGGAGGAACACTCCGAGGCCTTGGTCGAGAAGCAGCGGGAGGCGCTGGAGAGCACCGACGACAACCGTCAGCGCGTCACCGCCAGCTTCCAGGCCTACTTCGACTTCGTCGCGGGCGACGGAGAGGCGTTCCGGCTGGTCTTCGAGTCCGACCTGCGCAACCTCCCGGCCGTCCGGGAGAAGAGCGAGCACACGTTCCAGCGCTGCGCGGAACTCATCGGCAAGGTCATCCGCCAGGACACGAGCATCTCCGACGACGAGGCGCACCTGCTGAGCATCGCGCTCGTCGGCATGGCCGAGACCAGTGCCCGCTACTGGCTGAACAGGAACGGCGCGGTCCCCAAGGACGCCGCCGAGCAGCTGGTGGCCCGGCTGGCCTGGCGCGGGATCAGCGGATGGGACCTCACCCGGCCCGCGGACGAGGACGAGACCGGGGACTGACCCCCGGCCGCACACGTCGCGGCCCCCGGAACACGGTCGTGTTCCGGGGGCCGTTTCCTTCTCCCGCAATTCCCGTCGCGTATTGTCCCGAATATCCAGCCCAAAAAGAACCACAGAATAGCCATTCCTGTGTCAAGTCTGGGCAATCAACTCGACACCGGCATTCGGAACGGTTCAATTATCTTGCGACGGGTATCGCGGAACTGAGAAGTAACGCGCTTCTCTTCGCCGTATCCGCCCGGCACCGGCAACTGGTCAACCGGGCGGAACCAGCGATTCGGGGGTGAGGACGTATGGACATCGGTCAGGGCCTGATGGACGCCTGGCAGACGGTGGCGGGCTTCGTGCCGTTGCTGCTGGGCTTCCTGGTGATCCTGGTACTGGGCTGGATCATCGCCTGGTTCGTGGGGAAGGGCGTCGCCAAGGGCCTGCACAGCGTCGGTCTGGACCGCGCACTGCACCGCGGAGGCGTGGGCGAGTACTTCGAGCGCAGCCGCTGGACCGCCAGCGAGCTGGGCGGGAAGATCATCTACTACGTCGGCCTGTTGTTCGTGCTGACGCTCGCGTTCAACGTCTTCGGGCCGAACCCGATCAGCACGCTGCTCAACGACGTCATCGCCTGGATTCCGCACGGCATCGTGGCGCTGGTGATCGTCGTGGTGGCGGGCATGATCGCCAAGGCCGTCCGGGACCTGATCACCGGTGCTCTGGGAGCGCTGTCCTACGGCCGCTTCCTGGCCAACGTCGCCGCCGTGGCCGTGCTGGCCCTCGGTGTCATCGCCGCGCTGAACCAGATGGGCGTGGCCACGACCGTCACCCTGCCGGTGCTGGTCGCGGTGCTCGCCACCGTGGGCGGCATCCTGGTGGTCGGCGTCGGCGGCGGACTCATCCGGCCGATGCAGTCCCGCTGGACGAACTGGCTGGAGGCGGCCGAGCGCGAGACCGCCCGTGTGAGTGGCGGCGCGAGCAGCTACGAGGCGGGGCGCGAGGCGGCCATGGGCCGTCCGGGCGCCACCGCGGACCAGGGCTCCAAGGAGGAGGCCTCCAGCCTTCCGGGACAGCGCGGGAGGGGTGGTGAGCCCACCTCGTAGCCGCGAGGGCACGGAGCATCAGGAGAGGGCGGGGCCAACGGCCTCGCCCTCGTCGCGTGTACGCCGCCGGTGCGGCGCTCCGTCACAGGAACTCGGAGTCCCGCAGCTCCTGCCGGGACAGACTCTCGATACGTCGGAACGCCAGCACGCCCGTGGCGATCATCGGTAGGAACGCCAGCCAGAAGACGACGCTTCCAGGCCCGGTGAACACCATCGACACGAGTGCGACGACGAAGATCAGTGCGAAAAGCGCGAAGTCGACGCGATCCTGTTGGATCAGGACGCCGACCGGTGGGCGCGCCGCCCCATGCCGACCGCTCCTCATTCGCTTTCCTTTCTCGCGGCTCTTCGGGCCGCTCCGCCGGTCACGGTGCCCGGGTACCGCCTCGCCCCTGGAACACCGAGAATGCCACGTTGCATTCCGCAGGCCACTGGAACCGGCGCGGAGCGCCGATCCGGGTCGGGGGCCGTCGTGGTTCACCGGTGTCAATTCAGCGTACGCCCAAGCGGCGGCTTCCGCCGGAGAACCAGAAGGGCGATGACAGCGAGAGGAATCGCGTCGCAGATCACACCCGCCTGCGGACGTCACCAACCTAGCGGACGAAACCACGGTCCTTCGCCAGTCGGCAGATCGCGAGAATGCGGAGTGTCTCCCAGTCATAGCTGGCGTCCTCGGAGTCCCAGCCGCGTTCGAGGCAGCCGTCGAGGAATCCGTGGAGGTACGTTCCGAGCGTGTTGGCGGTGAGTTCGGCGCCGCCGGAGACGATGCCCTCGCACACCTGTGCGGCGTGCTGGTCCAGCTCAGCGCTCATCCAGGGCGGCACCGGCGCGTCGAGGGGGCCGATCTTGTGGAAGTCACGGGTGAGTCCGGCCAGCGGGTGGCGCACGGAGGTCCCACGGGGCATGGAAGTACCTACTCGCGTGGTCAGGAGACGGGAAACTCCATCGACTCTATGTGCGCCGGACCAATGGATCGTAACGAATGTGTTGGAAATTACCCGCGCTTGACCAAGTGGGACCAAGTCCCGGTCAAAGCCCCGAGAAGGCCGAAACCACTACCGGACGGGCGATCCGCGCGCCTATTCGGCCAGGCCCATGGCGGAGAGTCGCGCCGCGTGCCCCTCCGTGAGCGAGGCGAACATCCGGCTGACGGCGGCGAGGTCACCCAGGCCCGAGTCACCCGTCCGCTCCTCCCGCTCGGCGACCTTCGGGTCGCGCGCCAGCAGCGCGGCCAGCTGCGGCCGGTCCACGGCCACCGCCTGCGCCTGGCTCAGCGCCTCCCCGACCAGACGACGGGCCCACAGGGACAGGCGTCCGGCCAGCCTGGGGTCCTCCACCAGGGCGGCGCGCACCTGCTCGGCGACGAACTCGGCCCGCTCGGTCTCGGCGAGCACGTCCTCGACGAGGGCGCGGGTGTCGGCGTCGGCCAGTTCGGCGACCCTGCGGTAGAAGTCGCCCGCGATGCCGTCACCGACGTAGGTCTTGACCAGGCTCTCCAGCCAGCTCTGCGGTTCGGTGCGCTCGTGCCAGCCGTCCAGCGGCCGCACGAACGGGGCCATGGCCTCCTCGGGGTCCACCCCGAGCTCCGCCAGGCGCCGGTGGAGCGCCTGGTAGTGCTGTTGTTCGGTGGCGGCCAGACCGGCCAGCTGACCCTTGGTCCGCAGCGAGGGCGCGAGACCGGCGTCGTCGGCCAGACGGAAGAAGGAACCGAGCTCGGCGTAGGCGAGCAGGCCGAGCAGATCGATCACGCCGGGTTGCGCAGAGGAGCCTTGGGTCATGCCCGCCAGGGTATCGCTCGGCCCCTCCGCCACCCAATCGGGGACTAAACGCCTCCTGGGAACGGTTGCACCGGCTGGGAGCGGGTACGGTCTCGGCCGTCGGAGCCCGGCTACACGACGGGGTCCACAGCACAGTGACCAGCTATGTGCACCGGGCTAACCAGCAGCTAGACTCAGCGTGATGACCGGCGCGCACGATCGCGGCGCCGCGTCCCGCACCCCCGCGACGCGGGCCCTCCCGCGCGCCTTCCGGCGCCGCGGACGCGGGCGCCCAGCGACGTGTCAGCCGGACACCACAACGTGTCCTCACGAGCAGTGCGGCGTGAGGGAGCAACGGCCCACGCGCCCAGCTACGCACCGCACACGACAATCCAGCGGATGGAACCGAGACATCGTGACCAGGGAACCCCCCGGGCCGCGCGGGTCCAGTCGGCAGCGCCACCGGGTCTCCCTCGCCGAAGCGGGAACCGGTGAGCCGCGCCCTCCGCGGCGGTCAGAAGCCGCCCGCGACCGCACCCCGCCGCGGCCACGAACAACGCTGCGGCCCGCCTAGATGGAGGCCTGAGCCCTGAGCAGCACAGAAGAATCAACGACACCCACGACCACCTTCCGCGACCTGGGCGTGAGCCCGGAGATCGCGGACGCCCTGGAGGCGGAGGGGATCATATCCCCGTTCCCCATCCAGGAGCTGGCCCTGCCGATCGCGCTGAACGGCAGCGACATCATCGGCCAGGCGCGCACCGGTACCGGCAAGACCCTCGCCTTCGGTCTTCCCCTGCTCCAGCGCGCGCAGGCCAAGCCGGGCACCTCCAAGCGGCCCCGCGCCCTGGTCGTCGTCCCCACCCGTGAGCTGGCCATCCAGGTGGCCGCCGACCTCACCACCGCGAGCAAGCGCAGCGGCGGACGCATCCTGACCGTCTACGGCGGTCGCTCCTACGAGCCGCAGATCAACGGGCTCAAGGAGGGCGTCGACGTCGTCGTCGGCACCCCGGGCCGTCTGCTCGACCTGGAGAACCAGAAGCACCTGCGTCTGGACGAGGTCGCGGCGGTGGTCCTGGACGAGGCCGACAAGATGCTCGACCTCGGTTTCCTCCCGGACATCGAGCGCATCCTCAAGAAGATCCCGACCGAGCGCCAGGTGATGCTCTTCTCGGCCACCATGCCGAGCGAGATCGTCACTCTCTCCCGGAACTACCTGCGCCAGCCCACCCACGTGCGGGCCGGTGACGACAACGAGATCGACGGTTCGGCCATCACCAAGCGGATCGCCCAGCACGCGTTCCGCACCCACCAGATGGACAAGCCCGAGATGCTGGCCCGTCTCCTCCAGTCCGAGGAGCACGGACAGAGCATGGTGTTCTGCCAGACCAAGCGGGCCTGCGACCGGGTCGCCGGTGAGCTCAAGGACCGTGGCTTCGCCGCCGCGGCCGTCCACGGCGACCTCGGCCAGAGCCAGCGCGAACGCGCCCTGCGGGCCTTCCGCAACGGCAAGATCAACATCCTGGTCGCCACCGACGTGGCCGCCCGAGGACTGGACGTCGACGACGTGACCCACGTGGTCAACTACGAGACGCCCGAGGACGAGAAGACCTACACGCACCGCATCGGCCGCACCGGCCGCGCTGGGCGTACCGGTACCGCCGTCACGTTCGTGGACTGGCAGGAGATGCCGCGCTGGAAGCTGATCAACGGCGCGCTCGACCTCGACTTCCACGAGCCCGAGGAGACCTACTCCACCTCGCCGCACTTCTTCGAGGCGCTGCGCATCCCCAAGGGGACCAAGGGCAAGCTGGCCATGGACAAGCGCGGGGAGCACGCCGGTCTGGAGGCCGAGGAGGTCGAGGACATCGGTGACACCGGGCAGCCGCGCGGCGGCGACCGGGGTGGCCGCAAGGGCCGTGGGGACCGCAAGGAGCGCGGTGAGCGCGGTGAGCAGGGAGGCCGCAAGGGCTCCCGTGACCGCGACCGGAGCCGTTCGCGTCGACGCACCCGCAGCGGTGAGAACGTCGGTCGCTCCGAGGGCACGACGGAGAAGGCCGCGGTGAAGGCCACGGTCAGGGCGGAGGCCCCCGCCAGCGGCCCGGAGCAGTCCGGTGAGGGTGACGGGGCCCGTCGGGTCCGCCGCCGTCGTCGTACCCGTGGCGCCGTGCGCCGCGACCCCGAGAACACCTGAACCAACCTGAATCACCTGATCCGAGAACGGTCGAATCCGCGTCGGGTAGCCCCGGACCGGTAGTCCCATCGTCTAGGGTGGCCCGACGTGAGTACACCTGAGTTCCTCGATCCGCCGCCGGGTGTGCGGCGCACGGACCTGCGTCTTTCGTACGGTCCGGTGGCCGCACTCCGGGCCCAGCCCACCTCCGGCGGCACCGTCCTCGCCCCCGCTGTCCTGGTGCACGGTTTCACCGGCAGCAAGGAGGACTTCATCGCCCTCCTCCAGAGCCTGGCCCAGGCCGGGCGGGAGGTGGTCGCGATCGACCTGCCCGGCACGTACCGTTCGCCCGGCCCCGAGACCCTCACCCCGCCGCCCGGGGTCGAGCCGCCCGACTACCGCCTGTCCTCCCTGGGCGCGGTGGTGGGCGAGGTCCTCGACGTCGTCGGTGACGGCGGCCCCGTGCACCTGGTGGGGCACTCCTTCGGCGGTCTGGTCTGCCAGGAGGCGGCGCTGACCGAACTCGCGCCGCTGGCCTCCCTCACCCTGATGTGCTCCGGCCCCGGCGCCCTGAGCGGCCCCGCCGCCGACCGGGCACGCAACCTCATCGCCGCGCTGTCGATGGACCCGTCCCCGGAACGGCTCCTGACGCTGTGGGACGAGCGCTTCGCCGCCGAGGCACGCGCCCGCACCGTCAAGCCCGAGGTCGTGGACTTCCTGCGCGAGCGGTTCCTGAACACGAGCGCCCTGGCCTTCATCCGGATGGCCGAGGACCTGCTGGGCGCCCGGGACCGGATCGACGAGCTGGCCGAAGTCGACCTTCCCGCCCTGGTCCTCTACGGCGAGAACGACGACGCCTGGCCGCTGGCCGAGCAGGACGGCATGGCCGAGCGCCTGGGCGCGCGTCGGCTGGTGGTCCCCGGTGCGGGCCACTCCCCCAACGTGGAGGCCCCCGAGACCACGTCGAGCGCGCTCACGGGCTTCTGGAACGAGACCGAGTCCGTCGGCCGACGCTGAGACCGCGTCCGCCCGACCGGTGTGCCCGGAAGGAAACGGCCGGGTGGCCGCCCCTGTGAGGAGCGGTCACCCGGCCGTGCGTGGTCCGGAGGGATCAGACCCAGGAGTCGAAGTTGCGGCCCTCGGCCTCGACCGTGGTGGACGGGCCGCGGTCCGGGAGGACGCGGGTGTCCGGCGGCAGGGAGAGCAGGCCCTCTCCGATGGAGGCGAGCTGGGTCGTGTAGTCGATGTAGGTGTTGCCGACCATGCCGGGCTCCCCCTTGCGGAGGGTGTCACCGCTGAACACGGCGCCGAGCTGGCTCACGTAGTAGCCGACGGAACCGTTCGTGGTGCCGGGCAGGGCCAGGACGTCGATGTGCAGGTCTCCGATGTCCAGGGCGCCCTCGCCCTCGACGTCGATCTCGGGGCGGTGCTCCGCGCCGTGGAGGCGGCGCCAGGCGCGCATCTCGCGGGGGTGCAGGGCGATGTCGGCCTCGGTCTCCTGGGCGATGGCCAGGGCCGACTCGATGTGGGGGCTGTAGCCGTTGGTGCAGGCCACCAGGTAGACCTCGCGGTCACCGACGGCCTTCATGATCGCCTCGGCGTCGTGGGCGGGGTCGATGATCACGACTCCGTCCTTGTCGGCCTCGATGATCCACGTGTTGCTGATGATGTCGTACTTCTCGCCGTCGAACTCGAAGGTCCCGGCGGTGCGGACACGGGTGATGCCGTCGGAGTCGGGGCCGGTGACTCCGACCTCCACCACGTCGTCCTCGTCCTCGGACGCGTCGGCGGACTCGGTGTCGGAGTCGGACGCGGTGTCGGAGTCGGACGCGGAGTCCTCGGTGTCGGTCCCGTCCTCCGCCTTGGCGTCGTCCTGGTCCGCGTCGGCCTCGGAGCCACCGGCCTCGTCGGACCCGGCGTCCGCGTCCACGGACTCCTCGGCGTCAGCCTTCTCCGGCTCGGAGTCCTCGGAGTCGGCCTTCTCCGACTCGGAGTCGGCCGGGACGTCCTTGGCGTCGGCCTCGTCCTTGACCGTGACGTCCTTCTCCACCGCCTCGGCGTCCTTGGACGCGACCGCGTCGTCCTCGGTCTCCTCGGTGGTGTCCTCCGCGACCTCCGCAGCGGAATCGGTGGCCTCCTGGCCGTCCTGCTTCTTCGGCTTCCGCTTCCAGAACACGGCTACAGACCTCTCATCCAGGGGTAAGTGCTACAACGCTGCGACCATTCTCGCGTCCCCGCGCAGTGGTCCGTACCGTACCGAAGACCCGGCCCCGGCGGCAGGTCACCCCACGATCAGCGGCACCCCGGTCGCCGGGGCGGTGAGCTCCTCGAACGCCTCCGGGGCCGTGGTGCGGCAGCCCAGACGGCGCCCGGTCAGGGATCCGTGGTCGTCACTGGACCCGGTCACCACCACGCCCAGGTCCGCGGCGACGCCCCGCCAGAACTTGCGCTGGGTCCGGTTGTGCGAGGGGTGGTCGGCCTCGATCCCGCCCAGCCCGGCCGCTGCCATGCGCTCGGCCAGCTCCACCGGCACCGCGCCGTTGGTGGCGCCCTCGGCCCTGCCCGGGTGGGCCAGCGAGCAGACCCCGCCCGCCTCCCGGACCAGCTCGACGGCGCGGACGGGATCGATCGCGTACCGGGACGCGTAGGCGGGGCCGCCCGAACCGATCCACTTGTCGAAGGCGTCCTGCACGTCGCGGGCCGCGCCCGCCTCCACCACCGCGCGGGCCAGGTGGGGGCGGCCGATGGTGTTGGCGTCGGCGTACTCCGCGACGCCCGCCCCGGCGATCTCCAGCACCCGCTCCCAGGTCACGTCCACACCGTGCTCCTGGAGTTTGGCCACCATCTCCTCGGCGCGGGAGGCCCGGTCCGACCGGACACGGCGGAGTTCGGCGGCCAGACCGGAGGAGTCCGGATCGAACAGGTAGGAGACCAGGTGGACACTGGAACCCTCGTAGGCGCAGGACAGTTCCATCCCGGGGACCAGGGTGAACCCGGACGGCAGGTGCTCCGCCGCCTCCGCGATCCCGCCGACCGTGTCGTGGTCGGTCAGAGCGAGTACGTCGAGTCCGGCGGCGACCGCGTACGCGATGACCTCGGCTGGGGCGTCGGTCCCGTCGGAGACCGAGCTGTGGGAGTGCAGGTCGATACGTGTCACCGGGCGATTGTACGTAAGCGCGGGCGTTCCCGCTCGGTACGGGGGCCCGGGGCCGGTCAGTCCTGTTCGCCCTCGGCCCTCAGGATTCGGCTGAGAAACGGGCTGGGCGCCCCGAACGGCGGTTCCAGGGCGACGCCGCCGTCCCGGAGGTCGCGCAGGTCGCGCAGGGAGCTGACCTCGCACATCAGCAACCCGGTGTCGGCGGAGGCGAAGACAAGCCACAGCCAGTGGGAGAGCGCCTCACCGGCGTAGGCGGCACGGTCGCGCCCCACGTCGAGGTTCCACAGTGCCACCTCGTGCCCGTCGAAGCGCACCTTCGCGTCGGGCGGGCCGGAGTCGAAGCCCTGTCCGGGGTCGGGCCCCTCCAGACCGGCGATGCGCGCGCCCAGGCCGATCCCCGGGTCCTCGGCGACGATCACCGCCTCACCCACGCCGCCGAGCGGGTTGGGGCCGGACAGGGCCACGGCCACCGCCAGCGCGCCGCTGCGTTCGTCACCGACCTCCGCGAACCCGGTGACCACCCAACCGGTCGGCAGCGGCCACGGGACCCACACGGGGACCCCGGCCTGTGCGAGGAGGGTGTCGAGTACGGCGGGGCCGGGTGCCCGTACGCCCTGGAGGGGTGCGACCGCCCCGTGGGCGTCACACCTCCACGCGCTGGTCCACAACCCCGGGGGTTGTACGGCGCGTCCGCAACGTGGACACGAGGGCTGGGCTTTCATGTCCTACGTGTTTACCCGAGTGGTGTCCTGAGAAAACGCGGAGTGGGGGGGGGGGGGGGGGCGCCCCCCCCCCCCCCCCCCCCCCCGGCCCCCCCCCCCCCCCCCCCCCCCCCCACCCCCCCCCCCACCCCCCCCCCCCCCCCCCCCCCCGGGAGAGGCCCCCCACC
>NZ_JBHYOW010000027.1:0-46255 GCF_042745575.1 Nocardiopsis sp. NPDC058789 | reverse complement strand
CCAACCCGCCCCCGGTTCCGACCCGGGGGGCCCCCCCGCCCCACCGGGGGGCCCCCCGCGCCCCGCCCCGAACGCGCGGGGGGCCCCCCCCCCCGCGGGCCCCCCCCCCCCTCGGTCCCGGGTCAGTACTCGACCGGGATCTCCTCGAACTCACCGAACGGACCCGCGCGCAGGGTCAGTTCCTCCACGTCCACGGGGGGCGCGGGGTAGACCGCGACCAGCTCGTGGGTGTTGCCGGGCTGGATCATGTGGACCTCCTCGGCGAAGCTGCTGTAGCGCCCGTCCCCGAAGTCCATCTGGGCCACGTAGCGGACCAGGCCGTTCTCCGGCTCGAAGAGCTGGAAGCCGCCGAGGGTTCCCTTGTTGAACTGCTCGGGTCCGCCCGCGACCGTCTCGGAGCCCCCGAGTTCGGGGGTGAGCGGCTCGTCCGTGGTGTTGGTCATCGCCACCGTGCCGATGACGTACGCACCGTCGCGGCGGAGCGCGTGGATCTCCAGGCGGATGCCGTCCTTCTCCCCCTCGGCGACCACGGAGCCCGGGTCGTCGCTGTACGGCGCGGGCCACGTGACGTTGCGCTGGGCCACGCCCAGGCCGTCGTCGTCGTACTCCTCGTCCTCGGTGGCCTCGACGGTGGGGTTGAAGACGTACGAGAACTCGACGCGGCGGTTGCGGGCGCGGGCCTCCTCGTCGTCGGGACCGCCCTCACGGGCGATCGGCTCGCGCTTGCCCCGGCCCTCGACCTCCAGCTGGTAGTCGGTGCCGAGTTCCTCCGCGAGGAGGTTGCGCACGGTCTCGGCGCGCTCCACGGACAGGTTGTCGTTGTACGAGGCGTCCCCGATGCCGTCGGTGTGGCCGATGACGGTGATGGTGGGGTCGTCGGGGTCGACGTTGTTGGCCAGCGTGGTCGCGGCCCGGCGCACGACGTCGGCGGCGGTGTCGGTCAGGTCCGAGCGGTCGAACTCGAACATGACGTCCGAGTGCAGCGAGATGATCTCGCGGTCGCCGTCACGCGTGGTGGAGGCGATCTCGGAGTCCACGAAGCTCTGCACCCAGCCCTCGTCGGCCACCGCGTCCTCGTCGGGACGGCGGTTGGCGAAGGTCAGGTTCTCGCCGCGCCCGGGCGGGTCGTCGAGGCTGAGGTGGTCCGGCCCGTTCGGGTTCTCGGGGTCCGCCCTCTCCTCGTCCACGTCCTGGACGGGGATGCCGGTCATCGCGCCCAGACCGCTGCCGACGAAGGTCACCTGGGACACCTCGTCGGGGATCCGGGGGAAGTACCGGGTGTACTCGTTGGTCACACCGTCGTGCACGGGGTAGAGGCCGTCCTCGTTCGGGCTCTCGGATCCGTACTTGAGTCCCCCCTCGTCGAGGAACTGCCGGTACACGCGACCGGTCAGGGGGTCGACGAGCGTGTGGGCCATGCTCAGGTTCCGGTTGGGTCCGGCGAAGTCGTCCAGGTAGGTGACCTCGTAGTGCATGACCGTGTACTCGTCGGTGCGCTCCAGGCCGGTGATCGAGAAGCGCATCTCGGCGTCCTGCCCGGTGTCCTGGAAGATCCGGCCCTCGCGGACGTAGGGGAACTCCTCCTTCACCTCCGGCGGGCCCGACGCGTCGCCGAAGGTCTCCGACCACCAGTCGGACACGGGGGTACAGCCGCTGAGCAGGAGGCTGCCAGAGACCATGAGCGCGACCACGGTGAGGGGCGTCTTCCGCGCCATGTGGGGGAACTCCGATCGTTGAGGAGACGTACGGGCAACATCCTCCAGCACTCACGGGGTCGAACCGACCACTGCGTCCCCCTAGGGGCGCCGTCAACCTCCCTGGCCAGGGGTGACCCGTATGGGGGATTCTTCCGCCGTGGCACCGGGCCGCCGCCTCCACCGGGGTGGTCCGCCGGGCGGAGGCGCGGTGTGTTCGTGCCCGTGGAGCGTGAGTCGGGGGCCTCTCGACAACCTACCGACACGTAGCGTCGTATCTCGGTGACGGAAGGGCATCATTCGAAGGAGTGACGCATGCTCAGTTCCACTCTCGCCGCGACGACGACCGCCGTGGCACTCACCCTCACCCTGGGAGCCTGTGGCTCCGGGGGCGACGACGAGGAGCCCCGGGCGGAGCGGGAGACCGGGAGGGGCACGGCCGGTGTCGGGAGCGCGGCCGAGCACTTCGGCCCCGGATGCTCCGACTTCCCCTCCAAGGGCGGGGCCAGCCTCGACGCGATGGCCGACCAGCCCTTCGCCACCGCCATCACCGGAAGTCCGGTGCTGGGCCGCCTGTCCGACGCCCTGAAGCGGGCCGGACTCGACGGGGAACTGGACGCGGTGGAGGACATGACCGTGTTCGCCCCCACCAACGAGGCCTTCGACATGTACCCGGACCAGGAGATCGACGACCTCCTGGCCAACCCCGACGGCCTGGCGTACCTGCTCACCTACCACGTCGTCGCGGGCAGGGTGGGCAGCGCGGAGCTGGAGGGAGGCGTGTTCGACGCCCTCAACGGCGGCCGGGTGCGCACCTCCGGCACGACCGGCGAGTACACAGTGGACGACTACTCGCCCGTGGTCTGCGCGGACGTGCGGACCGCCAACGCCACCGTGCACGTGGTGGACATGCTCCTCCTGCCCTCCTGACCGGGGCTGGCCGGGGGGAGCGCACCGGGAGCACGGAGAACGCACCGGGGGCGCGGAGAAGAGGTCCCGAAAAACCCGCCCGTCGACCAATCCGGTTCCCTACCGGCCCCGAATGCCCCATGTGACTACCGGGACACGCGGGGAACAGCCCCCGCCACACGACGGGCGGCGCCGGGGCGCCGGGGCGGCTCTCGGCCTGCTCGTCGTGGGGGCCGCGCTCGGCTTCGGCGAACTCGCCGCCGGGCTCCTTCGCGTGACCTCCCCGGTGGTGACGGTCGGCGACGCGCTCGTCGACAACAGTCCCCCGTTCCTCATGTCATGGGCGATCGCGCTCTTCGGCACGGCCGACAAGGCCGTGCTGGTCACCGGAGTGCTGCTCGTGCTGGTCCTGTCCGGGGCGGCCCTGGGTGTCGTGGCTTCGCGCCGCCCCGTGGCGGGATACGTGGGACTGGGGCTGTTCACGGCGGCGGGGCTGACCGCCGTGGCCCTGCGCCGCGCCGACGACCTGGGGGCGGCCGCGGCCGTGGTCGTCGGCGGGGTCGCGGGTGCCGTCGCCCTCGCCCTGCTGCTGCGGCGCCTGGACCCGGCTCCGTCCCGTGCGCAGGGACCGGCCGCCGAGCCGGAGCACGGGACGGACGCCGAGCGGGCGCCCGCAGAGGGCGCTGAGGTCGACGATCAGGACCGGGAGCCGCACGGGAGGGATGACGCCCCCGGCGTCCCCCAGGCGGGTCCCGACCGGGGACCGGGCCGGAGGGGCTTCGTGCTCACCGCGGCCGGGGTCCTGGCCGCCTCCGGCACCGCCGGTGCCCTCGGACGCGCGCTGCCGACCCTCCTGGGAGGTTCGGGCTCGGGACCCCAGCTGTCCCTGCCCGCCCCGGCCGCCCCGCTGCCCGCCCTGCCGTCCGGCGCCGACCTCGGCGTTCCGGGACTGGCACCCTTCACCACCCCCAACACGGACTTCTACCGGATCGACACCGCCCTGACGGTCCCCCGGCCGGACCCCGCCCAGTGGACACTGCGCGTGCACGGCAGGGTGGACCGCCCGTTCGAGATCACCATGGACGAGCTGCTCTCCCGCGACCTCGTCGAGGCCGACATCACCCTGGCGTGCGTGTCCAACCAGGTCGGCGGGGACCTGGTCGGCAACGCCCGCTGGCTCGGCTTCCCCCTGGCCGACCTCCTGCGCGAGGCCGGGGTGCACTCGGGAGCGGACCAGATCCTCAGCACCTCCAGCGACGGCTGGACCTGCGGCACCCCCACCGAGGTGGTCATGGACGGCCGCGACGCCCTCCTGGCCGTGGGCATGAACGGGGAGCCGCTCCCCCACGAACACGGCCACCCCGCCCGCCTGGTGGTCCCCGGCCTGTACGGGTTCGTCAGCGCCACCAAGTGGGTCACCGACATCCGGCTGACCCGCTTCGCCGACGACGAGGCCTACTGGGCCCGGCGCGGCTGGGGCGTGCGGGCTCCGATCAAGACCATGTCCCGGATCGACGTGCCCGCCCCCCTGGGCCGGGTCGGGTCCGGCGAGGTGGTCCTGGCCGGGGTCGCCTGGGCCCAGCACACCGGGATCGCCGGAGTGGAGGTGCGCGTGGACGACGGCGACTGGTGGGAGGCCGAGCTCGCCGCCGTCCCCGGGATCGACACCTGGGTCCAGTGGGTCACCGAGACCACCGTCGACCCCGGCACCCACTCGGTGGAGGTCCGGGCCACCGACGCCACCGGCTTCACCCAACCCTCCGAACGCGTGGACCCGATCCCCGACGGTGCCACCGGCTGGCACCGGATCCGGTTCACGGCCACCTGAGGCGAACGGCTCCGAGCCGCCGCCCCCGCAGACCGACGTCCCTCCGACCGACAAGAACGCAGTCACCGACAAGGGAGTTCACGATGAACCGCATGACCGCCACCGCCCGCAGGAACACGCTCGCCGCCACCGCCGCGGCCGCCGCGCTCGCCTTCGGCCTGTCCGCCTGTGGCGGCATGGACGACTCCGGTGAGAACACGGACGCCGGGGCGGCCGAGGAGACCGAGGGCACCGGCATGGAGGAGGAGACGGACGAGGGCACCGCCACCGCCGGGGAGAACTTCGGTCCGGGCTGCGCCGAGGTCCCCGAGGACGGCGACGGCAGCTTCGAGGGCATGGCTCAGGACCCGGTCGCCACGGCCGCGTCCAACAACCCGCTGCTGTCCACCCTGGTCACGGCGGTGGGCGAGGCCGACCTCGTCGACACGCTCAACTCGGCTGAGGACATCACCGTGTTCGCGCCCACCAACGAGGCCTTCGACAAGATCCCCGAGGAGGACCTCAACGCCCTGCTGGACGACCAGGAGCAGCTCACCGAGGTGCTGACCTACCACGTGGTCGAGGGCGAGCAGGCTCCCGAGGCCCTGGAGGACGGTACCTTCACCTCGCTCCAGGGCGACGACGTCACCGCCGAGGGCTCCGGCGAGGACTTCACCGTCAACGGCGACTCGCGCGTGGTCTGCGGCAACGTGCAGACCTCCAACGCGACCGTCTACATCGTCGACACGGTGCTGATGCCCTCCTGATGAGAGGCTTTCCCGAAGGACACCCGGGCGGTCCGCGCGTTGAGGCCGGGCCGTCCGGGTCCCACGGGGGACCCGACCGGGCCTCCTCCCGGAGCCCGGTCGAGCAGTGAACGAGCACCACATCCCCGAGACGAGAAGGGTCCGGATGGACAGGGCAGCCGCTGTACCGCACGACGCGGCGCACGACGCCGACCCGCCCGGGTTGGAGGAGCTGCTGGGCCTCGTGGCGCGCGGCGACGAGCAGGCCTTCGGCCGGGTCTACGACCTCATCAGCCCCACCGTGTACGGGCTGGTGCGGCGCATCCTGCGTGATCCCGCCCAGTCGGAGGAGGTCACGCAGGAGGTGCTCGTGGAGGTGTGGCGCAGCGCCTGCCGCTACGACGCCCGCCGGGGCAGCCCCCAGGCCTGGGTGATGACCCTCGCCCACCGCAGGGCCGTGGACCGGGTGCGGTCCGAGCAGGCCAGCAGCGACCGGGAGGCCCGTGCGGCGGCGGCCGACACCCAGCGGCCCTACGACGAGGTGGCCGAGGAGGCCACCGACCGCCTCGAACGAGAACGGGTGCGCCGGTGTCTGGACACGCTGACCGAGCTCCAGGAGCAGTCGGTGCGGCTGGCCTTCTACGGTGGCTACTCCTACCGTGAGGTGGCCGGGCTGCTGTCGGCGCCCCTGGGCACCATCAAGACGCGCATGCGCGACGGGCTGATCAGGCTCAGGGACTGTCTGGGGGTGGACTGGTGAGGGGAACGATGGGTCAGGACACGCACACGTTGACGGGGGCCTACGCCCTCAACGCCCTCTCCCCGACCGAGAGCGTCCGGTTCGAGGACCATCTGGCCGACTGCGACTCCTGCGTCCAGGAGGTGCGGGGATTCGCCGAGACCTCCGCGCGGCTGGCCGCCGCGACCGTGCAGGCCCCGCCCGCCGAGCTCAGGGCACGGGTGCTGGAGGAGGTCGCCCGGACCCGGCAGCTCGCCCCGGCGCCCGAACGCCTCCCCGAGCCGCGTGCCCGTCGGACCTGGCCGTGGCTGCTGGGGCTGGCCCTGGCGGCGTGCGTGGCCACGATCATCGCGCTGGGCGCGGTGGTGCTGGACCAGGGCCGCCAGGTGGACGAGCTCCACGCCAACGAGCAGCGGATCGCCGCGGTGATCTCGGCTCCGGACGCGGTCTCCACCAGCGCCGAGCCCATGGAGGGCGTGAGCGTGACGGTGGTGAGCTCCGAGACCCTGGGCGACCTGGTGTTCAGTGCGCACGGCCTGGAGGACCTGCACGAGGAGGACTACCAGCTCTGGCTGACCCGCGACGACGGCAGCGTGTACTCGGCGGGCGTGCTCTCCGTGGACGAGGCAGGGTTCGTGCTGCCGGTCCTGGCGGAGCCGGACGAGGGCACCGAGGGTGTGGCGGTGACCGTCGAGCCTGAGGGCGGTTCGGACCAGCCCACGTCCGATCCGGTGATGGCGATGCCGGTCACCGGCTGACCGGAGTGGCCCCGCCGCCGTGCGGGGTCCGGAGACCGCGGCCCCCGTCCCCCCCGGCGGGGGCCGCACCGTGCCCGGGGAGCGTCGCGGCGTGCGGGCGCCCTGCGCGGCGGCCGGGACCCCACACCGGACTGCCTCCACGGGCGGGCAGGACACGCACGGCGGGGGCCGAGCGTGCACTGTCCGGTCCCGGGGAGCGGGCCGAGGACCTCACCACCGGGCGACGTCCTCCGGGCGGGGCAGGTCGCGCATGGTGGGGCCGAGCGTGAACAGGGCGGCCAGCGCCGACACCACCGCCATCATCAGGAACACCAGGGTGGGTCCGGCGAGGTCGAAGAGCAGCCCGACCATGAGGATCCCGATCGGCTGGGAGAGCAGCGACATGAACGTCACCGCGCCCAGGGCCCGCCCCTGGTAGCGGTCGGGGACCGACGTCGCGACGTAGCTGTAGAACACGGCGTTCACACAGGGCACGGCGGCGAACACGCACCCCACGATCAGTCCGAGCGGCAGCACCCCCGGGGCGACCAGGAGCGCGAGCGCGCACACGGGGGCCGCCCACGCCGTGCAGAGGAAGATCGTGCTGGGCCGCACCTGGCGCACGACCACCCCGGCGGCCAGGGCGCCGAGCAGCCCGCCGGTGCCAGCGAGCGAAACGGTGAGGCCGACCACCAGGTGCGAGGCGCCCCGGTCGTCGGCGGTGGCGATCAGCGCCAGGAACGCTCCCGTCTGTGTGAAGGCGAGGTTGAAGCAGACGATCCACGCGAGCATCGGCCGCAGGATCGGGTGCCGGGCGAGCAGCACGAAACCCAGCACCGCGCCGCGCGGGCCCATCCGCTCGGTCCCCTCGTGGCGGGCCTGCATGGGGCGCCGGATGCGCAGGATCAGCGCCCCCGACACCAGGTACAGGAGCGCCTCCGCCAGGAAGGGGTAGGCGCGGCCCAGGCTGAACAGGAACCCGGCGAGGGGCGCTCCCAGGGCGGTCGTGGTGAAGAAGCGGATCTGGTTCTGCGCGGCGGCTTCGGCCATCTGGGCGGGCGGCACCAGCTGTTTGATCGCGGCCATGGCGACCGGGTTGGACACACCCATGAACGCCGACGACACCACCGCCGTGCCGATCACCGTCGGCGCCGTGGCGTGCCCGCTGAGCAGGGTTCCGGCGAAGGCGAGCAGGAGCAGCAGGCGGCCGAGGTCGCACACCAACAGCACGGCGCGGCGGTTGACGCGGTCGGCGAGGGAGCCCCCGACGACCGCCGCGACCATGGTGGTGGCCACCTGCGCGGCGCCGACGAGCCCGGCCTCGGCGGCCGAACCGGCCAGCGTCAGCATGAGCAGGGGGTAGGCGACCTCGCCGCTCTCCTTGCCCAGCCCGGCGAGGAACCGGCTGGACCACAGGGACTGGAAGTCCTGGTTGCGCAGGAGCGGGGTCGTCGCGGCCGGTCCCGCCACTGCCGTGTCCGGTGGCAGGAGGGGGCGCCGGTGTTCGATCGTCATGGTGTCGGACCACCCGTCGTGATACCCGGTGGGTCCCGGGATGCCCCGAGGCCCCGCTCCGAGCGTCGCCTCGGGCACCCCCGTCGCGGAGTGCGTGCGGGTCGCGGGCGTCAGGAGGGGAAGGCGGGGATCACGAAGGAGGGTCTTTCGGGGGTGGGTTGCTCAGATCGACATTATGCGCCCGTTGGGGGCATTGCGAGCTTCTGAGGCACATCAGTCACATATCCGACTATGTGGCCACTACCGGCCGCACCGCTCACGCGTGGACGCGCGGGAGAGCGGACGGCGCGACCGGGCCCTGACGCTGGGCCGCAGCCTCGATCGTCCAGGGGGTGCGTTCCACGTAGGCGACCACGAGGGCCACCGCCAGCGAACCGCCCGCGATCACCGCGTAGGAGAGGGTCCAGCCGCCGGTCAGCTCGTTGAACAGGCCGAACAGCAGCGGGCCGCCCAGGGCGATCCCGCTGCCCGCGCCCTGCACGAAGCCGGACAGGGCCGCCGCGCCCTGCGGTGTGGAGCTGCGGGCGTTGATCATGGTCATGACGACCACGAACAGGCTGGTGCCGAGCCCGAGGAAAAGCACCCACAGCACGGCGTACCCGGGGGCCACGGCCACGCCGAGGTACCCCACGCCGTAGCCGGCCAGCCCGAGGGCGACGATCGGGAAGGTGTTGGCCGCGCGGAGGGTGACGACCGGCGCGACCAGGCCGAACATCAGGCTGGCGCCGACCATCAGGGAGACCAGGCTCCCGGCCAGGGCGGGGCTGTGACCGGCGTCGTCCAGCAGGGCGGGCAGCCACGTGAACAGCGTGAAGACGTTCCAGGTGACCATGCCGAACAGCAGCGCCATCCGCCAGGCCATGCCCACGCGCCAGATCGGGCGGGCCAGAGCGGGCCCTCCGGAGGGCACCACGGCGCGCGGGGCGCCGCCGGAGCGCCGCCACTGGACGGTCCACAGGAGCGCGGCGACCAGGGCCAGGACGGACCAGGTGCCGAGGGCCACCCGCCATCCGGCGACCTCGGCCAGGGGGATGGCGACCAGCGGCGGGAAGAGGGCGCCCAGGTGGATGGCGACCATCTGCACGGTGCTGAGGGCGGCGAGGCGGTCCGGGAAGTACTGCTTGATCAGCGGCGGCACCACGACGTTGCCCAGGGCGGCGCCGACGAGCGCGACCCCGGTGAGCGCCAGCAGGGTTCCGGTGTCGGGCGCGAAGGAGCGCATCACCTGGCCCGCTCCGGCGAGCAGCATGCTGAGCGCGGCCGTGGCCTCGGGGCCCAGACGGCGCATGACGGCCGGGGTGATCAGGCCGAACACGGCGAAGGCGACCAGCGGCAGGGTGCCGAAGACCCCCACGACAGTGGCGGTGAAGCCGAACTCCGCGCCGATGGTGGTCAGGAGCGGGGAGAGCGCGGTGACCACGAGGCGCAGGTTGAGCGCCGCGCAGACGATGGCGAGCAGGGCCAGGGTGCGGCCCCGCGCTTGCGGGCCCACCGACGGTCGGTCGGTGACGGCCACGACGGAGGAAGGTCTCACGGTGACGGACGTCCCTTGTGTTGCGGTGGTGCGACGGTGCACCAGTGCTGGGCCGACCGGCGGGCGACACTGCCGACCGGGAAAGGATCACTTCCCGGCGAGCCAAATACGACCTTTTCGCTCAGATGTTACGCATGCTCCGGAGTCAAACACAACAACCCGTATTAAATACGGGTAAACTCCGGTCATGGCTGATCTTGACGAACTAGATACGGCGATCCTGGCCGAACTCCAGTCAGACGCACGAAAAACCAACCGGGACGTGGCCGCGGCGGTCGGCGCGTCGCCCACGACGACGCTGGATCGGACCCGCGCGCTGCGAGAAAGGGGTGTGATTCGTGGCTCACTGCTGGACGTGGACCTCGAACTCATCGGCCGCCCCGTCCAGGCGCTCATCACCGTCAGCGTCGTGAAGCCCTCGCGCCACAACATCGAGGCCTTCCGCGACTGGGTGCGTGCACTGCCGGACACCCTGTCGGTCTTCGTCACGTCGGGCAACGAGGACTTCCTGGTGCACGTGGCGCTGCCGGACAACAACAGCCTGTACGCCTTCGTGGTGGACAAGCTGACCGAACGCCCGGAGGTGGCCGACGTGCGCGCGTCGATCGTCTACGAGCACCTGCGCAACAGCCGCATCGCCCCGACCAACGTCCGGGCGGACCGCCCCTGACCTCCGACGCCGCGCACAGGTGAGGGCAGGGGTGACCTGCCCGACCGAGCGGGGGTCGGGGCACCCCGACCCCCGGCGCCGCGTCCTGACCGCAACGGGACCACCGCCCCGACCTTCGGCGCGGCGAACGGGTGGGGCCAGGGGCGCCCCCGACCGCCGGAGGGGGTGGGGGCTAGCCTTGCGGGGTTCCCCATCCCCTCTCCGAGACATCCAATGACCACACCAATCGTCGTCGCGGTGCTGGTGGCGGCCCTGCTGCACGCGGCGTGGAACGCGATCGCGCACGCGATCACCGACCGCCTGCTCGGCTTCGCGCTCATCGGGCTCGGCGGGATGTTCGTGACCCTCCCGCTGCTGCTTGTGGTCGGGATGCCCCCGCCCGAGGCCTGGCCCCTCCTCCTGGGCTCCCTGGCCACCCACCTGCTCTACCTGACCCTGCTGATGGTGTCCTACCGGACCGGCGACTTCGGTCAGGTCTACCCCCTCGCGCGCGGCACCGCCCCCTGGGTGGTCGCCCTCATCGGGGCGCTCCTGCTCGGTGAGCACCTACCACCCCGGGAACTCGTCGGGGTCCTGGTCATCTCGGCCGGGCTGATGATCCTGGTGTTCGCGGGCGGCCTGCCGAAGCGGCACCACGTGCCCGCGCTCCTGGCCGCCTTCGCGACCGGCCTGGCGATCGCCTCCTACACCGTGGTGGACGCCTACGGCGTGCGCCTGACCCAGGACCCGCTCGGGTACATCACGTGGATCATGATGCTCCAGGGGCCCGTGTTCTTCCTCGTGGCCCTGGCCACCCGGCGGGGGAGGCTGGTCGAGCAGCTGCGGCCGATCTGGAAGGTCGGCCTGTTCGGCGGCGCGGTCAGCGCGGGCGCCTACGGGTTGGTCCTGTGGGCCCAGCTGTCCGGCGCGGTCGCCGGGATCGCCGCCCTGCGGGAGACCAGCATCGTCTTCGCGGCGCTGATCGGGCTGGTGTTCTTCAAGGAGCGCGTGGGACCGATCCGGATCGTCGCCTCGACGGTGGTCGTGGCGGGCGTCCTCCTCCTGACCCTCTGACACTCCCCTGCGGCGGCCCCGACCAGTGGGCCCGCCCCGGTCCCGAGCCCGGTTCGGATCGGTCGTAGGCTGGCGGATGTGACTGGAATCTCACCGCCCTCCGAGGGCGACGAGGAGGCCGAGCTCCGCCGGATCCTGGGCGGGCTCGGGCTCCCCGGCCTCGTGGACGTGCACACCCACTTCATGCCGGACAACGTGCTGCGCAAGGTCCAGGCCTACTTCGACGCCCTGGGCCCGGGGGTCTGGCCCCTGCACCCCCGTTACCGGGTGTCCGAGGAGGAACGGGTCGCCCTCCTGCGCGGGTTCGGCGTCCTGGCCTTCACCGCGCTCTCCTACCCCCACCGTCCGGCCATGGCCACCTGGCTCAACGGGTGGGCGGCCGACTTCGCGGAGCGGCACCCCGACTCCCTGCGCAGTGCCACGTTCTTCGCCGAGCCCGAGGCGGCCGAGTACGTGGCCGAGGCGATCCGTTCCGGCGCCCGCGTCTTCAAGGCCCACCTCCAGGTCGGCGCCTACGACCCGCGCGACCCCCTGCTCTCCGGCGTCTGGGGCGCCCTCGCGGACTCCGGGACACCCGTGGTCGTCCACTGCGGCTCCGGCCCGACACCCGGGAACTTCACCGGGCCCGGGCCGTTCTCCGAGGTGCTCCGCCAGCACCCGCGACTCACCGCCGTGATCGCCCACGCGGGCGCACCCGAGTACACGGCCTTCCTGGACCTCGTCGAACGGTACGAGCGCGTCCACCTGGACACCACCATGACGTTCACCCCGTTCACGGAGCGGCAGTCGCCCTTCCCCCGCGCCGAACTGCCGCGCCTCCGGGAGTTCGGACACCGCGTGCTCCTGGGTACCGACTTCCCGAACATCCCGTACCGCTACCTCGACCAGATCCGGAGTCTGGTCGGGCTGGACCTGGGCGACGACTGGCTGCGCGGGGTGCTGCACGACAACGCGGCCGCGCTGTTCGGCCTCCGCACCGGTTCCGACCAGGCCCCCGTCACCAGGCAGCACCACACAGAGAGGGCACGATGGAACTCACCCTGACTCCCCTGGAGTTCGCCCGCCGGACCCGCAGACTGCACCCGCACCGGGAGGCGGTGGTCGACCGGGAGCTCCGGCTCACCTACGAGCAGTTCTTCGACCGCTGCGACCGCTGGTCGACCGCGCTCCAGGGCATGGGGGTGGAGCAGGGCGACCGGGTCGCCTACATCGCGCCCAACACCCACGCGCAGCTGGAGTCCTTCTACGCGGTCCCGCAGCTGGGCGCGGTCCTGGTCCCGGTGAACTTCCGGCTGACCGCCGAGGACTTCGTGTACATCGTCAACCACTCCGGCGCCAGGGTGCTGTGCGTGCACGCCGACCAGCTCGACGCCGTCGACGGGGTGCGCGACCGCATGCCCGGCGTGGAGCGGTTCGTGGCCCTGGAGGGCGCCCGCGACGGGTGGGAGGACTACGAGTCCCTGGTCGCGGCCTCCTCCCCCGACTTCGCGCGCCCGGAGATCGCGGAGACGGACCTGCTCACGATCAACTACACCTCCGGGACCACCGCGCGCCCCAAGGGGGTGATGATCACCCACCGCAACGCGTACATGAACTCGGTGGGCACCCTGCTGCACCTGCGGATCGGGCTCGGTGAGCGGTACCTGTGGACGCTGCCGATGTTCCACGCCAACGGCTGGACCTACACGTGGACGGTCACGGCGGCCGGGGGCACCCACGTCTGCCTGCCCGCCATGGACCCCGAGCGGGTGTTCGAGCTCATCCGCACCGAGGAGGTCACCTGGCTGTGCGCGGCACCCACGGTGCTGATCATGCTCTCCAACACGCCCGAGGCCGTGCGCGGGGCGGTCCCGCCGGGGGTGCACGTGGTCACGGCCGGGGCCTCTCCCGCCGCCGAGACCATCGAGCGGCTGGAGGAGGACTTCGGCTGGACCGTCACGCACGTCTACGGCCTGACCGAGACCACGCCCTTCATCACGGTCTGCGAGCCCCGGCCCGAGCACCGGGACCTGTCCGTGCGTGAACGGGGCGCCCTCAAGGCCCGCCAGGGGGTCGAGCTCATCACCTCCGGCGAGCTGCGGGTGGTCGACGCGACCGGCGCCGAGGTGCCCTGGGACGGGGCCACCGTCGGGCAGATCACCGTGCGCGGCAACGTGGTGATGAAGGGCTACTACAACGACCCCGAGGCCACCGAACAGGCCATGGGCGACGGCTGGTTCCGGACCGGGGACGCCGCAGTCACCCACCCGGACGGCTACGTGGAGATCCAGGACCGCATCAAGGACGTGATCATCTCCGGCGGCGAGAACATCTCCTCCGTCGAGGTGGAGGGGGTGCTGCTCCGGCATCCGGCCGTGCTGGAGGTGGCGATCGTGGGCGTGCCGCACGAGCGCTGGGGCGAGACCCCGCGCGCCTCCGTGGTGCTACGGGAAGGGGCCTCCGCCACCGAGGAGGAGATCATCGCCTTCACCCGCGAGCACCTGGCGCACTTCAAGGCGCCGACCCAGGTGGAGTTCGTGGAGCAGCTGCCCAAGACCGCCACTGGCAAGATCCAGAAGTTCGTGCTGCGCGGCGGGGCCTCGGCCGTCTCACGCCAGTAGGAGCCGGTCCCCGCTCCGTGTGCCCCACGGAGCGGGGGCGCGGCCTACCCCGGGTTCGGGGTGAGCAGCACGTACCCGGCGCCGAACGGGTCGGCGCCCACGGCCAGGCGTCCCACGCCCGGGACGTCGTCCGGACCCATGTGGATGTGGCCGCCGGCGGCGGTCATCTCCGCCACGGTCGCGTCGCAGTCGGTGACGTGGAAGACGGGGTGCCAGTCGGCCGCGCCACGGGTGGCGGGCAGGTCGGCGGCGTCGACCCCCATGATCCCGCCGAAGGCGCGGTCGTCCCCCAGGCCCGCCGGGCGGGCCACGGCGTACACGCCCCCGTCGCCGGGGAGTTCGAAGTCGGCGAACTCCCATCCGAAGAGGCCGCCGTAGAAGTCCCTGGCGCCCTGTGCCGAGGGGGTCCACAGTTCGGCCCACACGAGGGTGTTCGGGTCGTCGGTGCGTTCCATGCCCGGGAGGGTTCCAGCCTCCCAGAGCGAGACCGAGCCGCCCTGCGGGTCGGCCACGTAGGCCATCCTGCCCAGGCCCATGACGTCCGTGGGTTCCACGTAGGGTGTGGCGCCCAGTTCCCGCGCGCGGTTGAACGTCGCGTCCAGGTCAGGGGTGTTGAAGTAGAGGGACCAGCTGACGGGCTGGTCCTCGGCCATCTTCGGCCCGAGGCCGCCGATCAGGGATCCTTCGTATCTGATCAGCATGTAGCCGCCGGTGTCCGGGCCCGCGGACTCCGTCGTCCAGCCGAACACGCGGCCGTAGAAGTCGGTCGCACGGTCCACGTCGGCGGTGGTCAGTTCGATCCAGCAGGGCGAACCGATCACGTAGTCGGTGGTGATCATGGTGCCTCCCGTCGTGACTCCACATTCGAGTCTGCTCCCGGGCGCTGACATACCGGGGCTGAGCAGGGCAAAGTCTTGACAACATGCCGAGGAAAGGGCCCAGGAATGACCGTTCGCCTGCACCATGTGGGACCGGTGATCGTCGACGTCGTCATGACCGTCGACCACCTGCCGGAGCGGGGTGGGGGTGTGCTCGCCAGCAGTGCGCGGTCCCTCCCCGGTGGGGGGTTCAACGTGATCGCGGCGGCGACGCGGGCGGGGATGGAGGTGGTCTACGGGGGTGCGCACGGGACGGGTCCGCACGGTGACCTGGTCCGGTCGGCCCTGAATGACGCGGGGGTCGCGTGCGCGCACCCGCCTCGTCCCGAGGACACGGGGTTCTGTGTGGCGCTGGTGGACGCCTCCGCTGAACGGAGCTTCGTCACTCGTCTGGGTGCCGAGACTGATCTGCCGCTGGCGGACCTGCGCACCCTGCGTCCGGAGCCGGGGGACTTCGTCTACACGGTGGGGTACTCGCTGCTGCCGGGGGCTCGCGCCGACGAGCTGGTCACCTGGATCAGTGAGCTTCCTCCCGGGGTGCGGCTGGTGCTGGACCCGGCGCCGGTGGTGGGCGATGTTCCGGCCGCGACGCTGGCGACGGTGCTGGGACGGACGGACGTGCTCAGCCTGAGCGCCGCCGAGGCCGTCACGGTCACCGGGACTGCTGACCTGCACGCCGCAGCGGCGATGCTGGTGGAGCGTGTGGCCCCTGGTGGCGTGGTGGTGCTGCGTGATTCGGCCGAGGGCTGCCTCGTCGCCACGAGGGAAGCGGAGCCCGTCCGGGTCCCGGGGTTCGCTGTGGCCGCGGTGGACACCACCGGCGCGGGCGACGCGCACGTGGGGGTGTTCACCGCCGCTCTGGCCTCGGGGAGTTCGGTGCGGGAGGCCGCCCGCCGGGCCAACGCGGCTGCGGCGCTCGCTGTCACCCGCCCCGGCCCCGCGACGTCCCCCGATCGGGAGGAGTTGGAGAAGTTCCTCAGTGCTCGGGGTTGAGGAAGGCCCCGGCAACCACGGTCGGGGCCTTCGGTGCCTGGCTACTCGGAGGCGCGAAGCAGCGCGGACCACTCGTGGGAGGGGAAGGTCAGCGTGCCGAGGTCCCTGTTCTGGGTGTCGCGGACAGCAGACATCCCAGGAGCGTCAGCTACCTCCACGCAGTTCTCGGTGCGCGCGCCGCTAAAACTCGACTTGCGGAAACGGGCGACTTCGACGCAGTTGCCGTTACCGCCGCTGTAGCTGGACTTGTTGAAGACGAGTTCGTCGGTGTGGGGGTGCATCTCGGGGACCTCCGCTGGGGGTGAGGGTACTGACTGACTCATACACAGGCCTGCCCGCTGTTTCACCCCGCGCCCAGGAGAGAACGTCCCGATCCCCTGTCCACCTGTGGACAGGGGATCCTGGACAAGGTCCGCGACTCAGTTAAGTCGGGGACCTTCCTCAATACTCAGCTATGGCTGGGTGGTGGACCGCAGCATCGCGGTCCACTCCTTCCCGGGGAAGACCAAGCAGGCCAATTCCCGGTTTTGAGTGTCGCGCACAGCGGCGCCAGACGGTAGATCAGCGACCTCGACACAGTTCTGCGGGGTGCTGTAGCTCGACTTGCGGAAGGCCAGCTGGTCAACGGGTGTGGGAGCTAGACGCATGGGATTTCGGCTTTCTTCTATGTGGTGAGACCGTGCATCAGTTGGACTGAGTCCTGAGGCCCCAAGGCGACGGACTGAGCCTGCTCAAAGAGCCTCCGATACCTGCTGACCTCTTCCTCGCGCTCCAGGTACAGCCCATCGGTGTCAGTCTCAAGGAACACGAACGGCGCAATGTCCTCATCGGCGTACTCCAGGATGACAAACGGCCCTACAAGTCCGCTGTGGAAGGACGTTGCGACCGGTAGGACTTGAACGGTGATCGCGTTGGTGAGGTCTTCGGAGACCGTGATCAGATGATCGATCTGACCCCGCATGACCTCCTGGTCAACCACCATGCGGCGAAGAGCGTTCTCATCGATGATCATCCACAGCTCTGGCGCTGAGCCCTGGAGTACTTCCTCTTGTCGCTGCACCCGTGCTTCGACGGTTCGGTCGATCTCGCTATCGACACGCGGAGCGGATGCCGACTGCATGTGCAGTCGCGCGTACTCCGGAGTCTGGAGAAGTCCAGGGATGACAATCGGCTCGTAGCTGGAGATCCGCGAGGCTTCCTCTTCAAGACCGGCGTACTCACCCGTAAGGACATCTCCGTACTGAGCCCAGCGGCCCCGCTGACGTGACTGCCTCACGAGAGCAAGGATCGCTCTGTCCTCGGGTGACCCCGCTGAGATGTCGTACACGCGAAGAAGTGCACTCACATCCGTCACTGATGGCTTCGCGGTCCTACCAGTCTCGAAGTTTGAGACCTTCGCGGTTGACCACTCCAGACGCTCAGCCACCTGCTCCAACGTCATCTGTCGTTCACGACGCAGGCGCCGGAGCACACCGGACAGCTGTCTCCTGCTGATCGTGGGACCTGCCAAGGTGACCTCCTCCTGAGATCTCTGATCGTATCGCCGTCGCCATCATTGGTCCCAACCTTCATCTTTCGGACCTAAATGATTGTGTGGCGAATTTCAGGCATGTACTTGAGATTCTAAATTTTCGAAACGATGATTGATGGTACGTCGAACTCCCGCTGGGCTCCCACCCGGCAACCGTCCCAGGAGGTGTGCGCCCGTGGCGCCCCGTTCCCAGAAGCTCTCCGCGCTGGCATGTGTGTGCCATCTCGCGGCCTTGGCGTTCCATCGCCGTCGTCCCAGGCAGGCCGCGCGAGTGCGAGCCTTCGCCACGAACCCCCGCACCACCACGTCTCGCTCTCGCGGACCGTTGATCCCCTCACCCCGAAGGCCGATCGACTCCGCACCCATGCAGGTCCTGGAGGTCGTCCTGTCCGGGCTGCGACGGTTGGCGGTGGCCACGTGAGCGTGTTCTCCCCCGAACTGACCGCCCGCGAGGCCACAGTCCCTCTGGCCAGCTTCATCAAGCCGTTCCACGCCCACTACTTCTCCCGGACCGTGGGCACCCCGTTCCGTAAGCGCAAGTACGCCTTCGCCGGTCTCCCCAGCCTGATGCCGCTGGTGCGGGCGTTCCTGGACACCAGCGCCGCCGAACGCAGCAAGGACTACCGGTACCTGTTCACCCTCCTGGGGTCGGAGTTGGCCAACAACGCCCTCGCCCACTCGCGCTCCAGCGACCACGGCCAGACCTACTCACTGACCGTGGACCGAGGCGCGACCGGCATGACCCTGACCTGCCAGGACCAAGGCGCCCGGCACCCCGTCGAACCGGGCCCGTTCACCGCTGCGACTCCCCAGGAGATCGGGTCGGGGACTGCGAAAGGCAAAGGGCTCGCTCTCATCGACGCCCTCGCGGATCGGTGGGGGGACAACGGCAACCCGAAGTTCCGGCAGGTGTGGTTCCACCTGTCCTACGACCTGACCGACAACCCGTGGTCGCGGATCGACACCGAAGAGGACGAGGTGGAGTGCTGATGTTGGATGTGGACACCCGGGACCTGCTGGCCGTGGCCGAGGACGCCCTCACAGCCCCGACTCATCTGACCCCGGCGCAGGTGGATGTGTGGCACAACCACACTCTGCGCAGCCGCCTCCCCTTGGTCCTGGAGGCTCTGCGGATCGCGCGGGAGGAGAGCGATGGGGAACTGGCGGTCCGGTTGATTGACCAGGCGATTCACGATCACCCCGCGCCCACCCGGGTGCCCGGCAACCGGCCCGTGGCAGGAAAGGTTCCGAAACACAAGGACTCCAATTCCGGGCTCCCGGTCCCTGAACACGTGCTCTGCGCCCTGCTGCACAAGCACTGGAACATGACCGTGGAGGGCCAGGTCCCCAACGAGACCTTCGTGGCCCGCCGCCCCCTCGGATGGACCGGTGACGGCGACCCCTACGAGCGCATCACCGCACCCAACCGCACCGAACTCCTTCGGCTGCTCGCTCACCGGCACCTGGGTGTTCACCGGAGCGACCCGGAACCTCCGCCCGCTGCCTGAGAGGCCCCGAAGCCAGTCCATGAAAAAGCTCTGGCGGGTGCAGGAACACCCCCAGAGCAGGCCGACAACAACCACACCTTGAAGAGAAGAGATTGCCGACATGGCCATTGTGCCGCACACCCCTGCCCTCAACCACACGAACAGCCCACCCTCCGAGTCCCGGTGGGAGTGCCGCGTCTATCCCGGGCACCTCTCCCAGACCAGCCGGGTCCGCACCGACCTCACCATGGACCTGGACCGGATGACCAGCCTGCCGGTCGAGGCTCGGGAGGACATGGTGTTGTGTCTGAGCGAGATGTTCGCCAACGCCTGCGAACACTCCCGCTCCGGACAGGACCCCGACGGCAGGGTGGTCCGCACCCTGGACCTGCCCCGGCCGGGCGCTGTGCGGGTCTCGATCATCGACGACGGCACCAACTCCAACACCGTTCCGAGGGTCCCGCGCAGGCGCACCAGGCGCCAGCAGGAGCGCGCCGAACGCGGACGCGGCCTGCTCATCCTCGACCACCTAGCCACCCGTTGGGGGTTCCGCCCGGTACTGGACTTCCCGTTCTGCGCCGGGCTCGGCACCGTCATCTGGGCCGAGTTCACCCACCCCACCCTCACCGCCGCTGGTGGGGACGCCTGTGGTGGTGTCCGATGAACCGGCCCCAGGTCAGGGAGGAGATCAGGTCGGTCCTGACCGCACCCCGAGGCCACCGCTTCCCCCGGACCAACACACGCCCACCCCAGCCAGGAGTCCCGGCCCTGGAATCAGCGTCCACCTGGACCGAGACCCACCAGGACCGACAAGAACGTCTCCTGCGTCAGATGGGCGACAACCCCCGAGTGGCGTACATGCTCGAACACGGGCCCCTCCCGCACTGGGTCAAGGTGGCCCGCCACCACCGCGAACAAGCCGCACAAGAAGCGGCCGAAGCCGCGTCCCACGCCGAATCCGAGCCGGAACCGGTTCCGCCCCGGGGCCGCCACCGCGCGCCCCGCCCCTGGTGGGGATGGCCCGCCACCGCCATCAGCTCCACCCTCCTCCTGGGCCTCAACGCCCTCGACGTCCTGGGCCAGAACCTCACCCACCACATCAGCTTCCTGACCTGAACCACCCACAAGCCGGGGCCCGACATACGTCGGGCCCCACGCATCCCCCGCAGTCGCGGGTCACAGAGCCTTGACGCGTGTCGCGTGATCTCGGGAGACGCGTGCGTGATCCGCCCGGGCCGTTGTAGCTGCTTGAGCGACCGGTGGCCGCCATCGAAGCTACCGAAGCCGAGACCCTTCGTTCGACGACAGGTGGTGCGCGGACACACCTCGGCCGCCCCCGCTGTCGGATCCGCTCCGGGGACCGCCCTCGTGGGCAGGTCACAGCACCGGGCCAGGGCTGTGACGGTGCCGCGCACGAGCGCTCAGGTGTCGTTGGCCCCGAGCCCCGCGACCACGAGCCGGAGAGCGCGGTCCGCCCGCATCGCCGGGTCGGTGTGATTCTCGGTGGCCAGAGCGATTCCGACGATCACTGTGAGTAGATCGTCCATGGTGATGTCCGTCCGGACAGTCCGGTCGTCAATGGCCCTGCGTAGCAGCGCGGCGCCAGCCGCACCGATGGATGCCGCACAGGAGTCCTGGGCGGCCTCGTCCTGGAGTGGCTCGTAGGAGAGGACGTCTGCCAGGCCGCGTGCGGCGAGTGCGTAGGCGAGCAGCTCGCGCAGCCATTCCTCCAGCGCGGAGCGGCTGTCGTGCTCGGCGCAGAGCGCGTGAGCGCGATCGCACAGAGCGCGGACGCGCTGCTTGAAGACGGCTTCGAGCAGGGCTTCGCGGGTGGGGAAGTGGCGCCGCACAGTGGCTGATCCGACGCCTGCGACGCGGGCGATCTGCTCCAGGGATGCCTGGGCTCCATGGGCCGCCACCTCGGCTTCGGCCACGGCGAGGATGCGCGTGTGGTTACGGCGGGCATCCGAGCGCTGGCCGGTCATGTTCTCTCCAGTATTGATAAGTGGCGGGCCCCGCCGTATTGTAGCGAACCTGAAACGGCGGGCCCCGCCGTTTGTGGTGTGCGTGACCACCGAGGAGATGTACACATGACCACTGCCGCAACACCGGTTCTCGTCGCCGGTGCCACTGGCCGCCAAGGCGGCGCCACCGCCCGCGCCCTGCTCGCGCAGGGGACACCGGTGCGCGCCCTGGTACGCGACCCGAGCACGCCGCGAGCACGGGCCGTGGAAGAACGCGGCGCCAGCCTGTTCGTGGGCGATCTCACCGAGCCCGCGACCCTTGAGGCGGCTGTGGACGGCGTGCGGGCCGTCTTCTCCGTGCAGATGCCCGCGTACACCGAGCAGGGGTTCGACTTCGCCGGTGAGGTCAGCCAGGCGGAGAACCTCATGAAGGCCGCTCGGGCCGCCGGTGTCGAGCAGTTCGTCCAGTCCTCCACCAGCGGCGTGGGACAGCACGTCGAGGCTCCAGGCTGGGCCGAAGGACGGTGGGCGGTGATGGAGGCCCCGCTCGGGACGAAGGCCGCGATCCAGGACCGGCTGCGGGAACTCGACTTCCCCTACTGGACGTTGCTCAAGCCGTCGTTCTTCATGGAGAACTTCGAGCCGTCCATGCGGTTCTACTTCCCCCGTGGCGTCGAAGGGGGTCTGGTCACCGTCGTCAAACCGAGCACGCACCTGGCACTCGTGGCAGCCAAGGACCTGGGCCGAGCAGCGGTGGCCGCCCTGTCCTCCCCCGCCGAGTTCCACCGCGTGGAACTGGAGCTCGCCAGCGACTACCTGACCATGACCGAGATCGCCGAGACCCTCTCGCGCGCCCTGGGTGTCCCACTGACGGCGCCGGACATGACGGAGGAACAGGCGCGCGCCGCCGGCATGGGAGACATGGGTGCCACGCACGAGTTCATGGATGTGGTCGGCCAGCCAGCCCGGCCACGGTTCGCTCGTGCGCTGGGCATTGACCTGACCAGCTTCGAAGAGTGGGCGCACGAACACCTGCGGCCCTCCGCCTGAGCAGGGCAGTGTGACGTCAGCCCGCCCGGACGCTCAGGACTCCCTCCGCCCGCGTCGATCGTCTCCGAGGATGGTGAACGGTTCCTCCATCGCCTCTGGTGCGAACCTCCGTGCCGCCCCTGGTCCTCCGGAACCATGCCTCAGCTGGCGGGCGAGCCCTGGAAGGAGAGTTCCAAGGCCAGTTCCATGCAGCGTTGGCGGGCCGGGGAGAAGTCATAGGGCATCTTGCCGACAGCTTCGACCGCACTCATGGAGCCTTCCTCCCGCCTGCCCGAGCCGGGGTCGTCCTCGTCCTCGCCGTCGTGAGCCGGATCGGGGTGCAGAGCGTCCCAGGCGTCGAAGAGGGCATCGTCGTCCTCGTCCAGGCCGGACTCCTCGATGACGGCGTGCAGGGCGCTTTCGAAGGCGTGCCGTTCGGCGGCCACCCGAGCCACCCGTGGATCATCGACAGCGACCCCGTCGTCGAGTGCCTCCTCGGCGGCGTCGACGCGGTCGGAGTCCTCCCGCAGAGTGGGATGCGTGGCCAGGGCGATGAAGCGGGTGGCCTGGACGGCCGCGCCGAGCGGGCCGAAGATCCGCTCCGTGACCAGCAGAGCGTCCAGGTCCGCCTGCCGCAGAGTGCCCTCGGGCAGGTTCCTGAGACGATCAGTGACGAAGTCGGAGAGCAGGCCCATCCGGCTGCCCTCGGTGCGCATCCGCTCCACAGCGGCCCGTTGCCGCCGCAGTTCCGCCTCCCGCTCCGTGAGTGTCTCCTCCAACCGCTCCAGGACGTCCGCGACCCCGCCGCCACCCTCAGCGCCGCCGGAGGTGGTACCGGTCTGGAGGGAGTCGCGGATGTCCTCCAGGGCGATCCCGGCGTCGGCCATCCTGCGAATCCACAGCAGGCGGATCATGTCCTCGTACCCGTAGCGGCGGCGGCCGTCGACGCCCCGCTCGGGCTCGGGGAGCAGGCCGATCTCGTGGTAGTGACGGATCGCCCGTGGAGTGGTGCCGACGAAGGCCGCCGCATCACCGATCCTGACCTGGCGGGGTGGCACGAAGGACGCGTGCATGAGCGGGGACCTTTCTCCAGGGGTCGGGGCGTGAATCCACCAGACCACATGCCGCTACGGAAGGTGCAACCCCCTGCTCACCGCCGACTTGGTCCGGTTGGCCGCTCCGTTGGACCTCTCAGTGCTTGAAGTGGACGAACAGGCGACCGAAGTTCTTCGAGTCCTTCTCGACGCGGTGGTAACGAGCCTTGACGTCCTTGCGGTCGAGGAAGCGCAGCACCCGCTTCTTCAACTGTCCCGAGCCCTTGCCCGGGATGATCTCGATGGTCTTGGCCCGCTTCCGTTCGGCCTCGTCCATGATGTCGTTCAGGGCCTTGTCGATGCTCGTGCCCTTGTTGAAGATGTCGTGCAAATCGAGCTTGAGTCGCACTCCCGCCCCTTCTCCGCCAGCCCGGATGACGTGCGGGGAGACGGCTGTCCTGCCTACGCCGACTCCCACGCACATCGCCACCTTCACCAAGCAGCCGGAAATCGTCAAGGCCCCGCTCCCGAAGCGCGGCGCCCCCTGTGGCGGCACGACCCCGAGCCTAGAGCTGGAGCGCGAAGCACACCCGGTCGTCGCCGGGGCCGTCGTAGTCCGCGAACGGGCCGGTCACCGCGAACCCGAGCGACCGGTGGAACGCGATCGAGCGCTCGTTGGAAGGCGAGGTGACCGCGCGCACCAGGGAACGCCCGTCGGCCCGGGCGGCGTCGGTGAACAGGCGGTACATCTCCCGGCCCAGTCCCGAACGCCGATGCCTCGGGGCCACCCCGGTGAAGTGCACGTAGGCCTCCTCCGCCCGGTCGGGGCTGCGGAACCCCACCAGGAAGCCAGCGATCCCCTCGTCGTCCTCGACGGCCAGGGACGTCCCGCCGAAGTGGTCGAGGAACAGCCGGGGCAGGATGTGCGCGACCGGCCTCCCCCACCAGTCGTCGCACACGGCGATGATCCGCCCGTGGTCGTCGGGCACCGCGTTCCGCACCGTGACCCCGCCGGGTCCACGGCTCTCGAACTCACCGCTCCATGCGTTCATCGAAGGCCTCCTCGAAGGGTCTGCGTACCCCGGGGTCCCGGTCCAACACCGCGAAGACCACCCGATCGAACACCCCCGCGAAGTCCCCCCTCAGGTGCTTGGCGAACGCCGCGGCCACCGCCTCGGGACGGTTGCCGAACACCCCGCAGCCCCACGCACCCAGCACGAGCCGGGTGGTGCCGTGATGGGCCGCCACGGCCAGCACCGCGCGGGCCCGTACGTCCAGGGCGGGCGGCACCAGCGGCAGGAGCTCGGGCTGGTTGCGCTGGACCATGCGCCGGTTGGGCGCGGCCGCGGTGAGGAAGTCCACCAGCACCGGCTCCGGCAGCCACCCCGCGCGGTCGTCGCGGAACACCGGCACGCTCGGTGACCAGATCACCCGGTCGCTGTAGAGCAGACTCCGCTCCGCCACATGGTGGTCGTAGTACTCGGGGCAGCGGATCAGCGAGTCGTAGAGCGCGCTGGACCGGGCCAGGCTCTCCTCCTGGGCCTTCGCACCGTTGGCCACCCCGCCCCCGGGCCTGCGGGCCGAGGCGAAGTTCAGCGCCGCCACCCGGCCCGGCTCCGCCGCGACCAGCCTGCGCGCCGCCGCCAGGGTGCTCTCCCCGGTGACCTCGAAGCGGGTGTCACGCCCCGCCGCCGGGACGGGCAGCTCCGCGACCTCCTCGGGCAGGTGGAGCCGCGTGCCCGCGCGCATCGCAGCCAGGGGCCCGGACAGATCCACCCGAGCGCCGTCGACCCGGTAGTCCTCCCGCTCGTAGGCGGCACGGGTCTGGTTCCACACCTCACGCAGTCGCTGGGACACACGGCTCCTCTCGTAGAGCCCCGAAGCTACCGCCCGACCCCGACCGCCCCCAAGGGATTTCCGGGCCGGGCCACAGGAGATCTTCGAGACCGCCACAGGAAGCGCCGCATCCTCGGCCGGACGGCCCACGCCTACGCGACCCCTGGGACCGTTGTGCGGCTGTCAGGGGCAGGGCCCTTCGCTAACCTGCTCCGCGTGACTGTCTACGTGCGCTTCCAGAGCGTGGCCCCCAACCGCAGTGGCCGGTTTCCAGGGGTCTTCGCCCTCGCGAACGGTCTGGCCCGCAGCGGTGGTCTGTCACCGGAGGACGCCGCCTGGCACCGCGCGGCGAACGGCCGCGCGAACGCGATGTACACCGATCCGACGACGGTCGAACCCGACTGCTACGACCCTGTTCTGCACCCCGGAGCCCGGGCCTGGTTCAGATCCTCCTCGGTGGATCTCCTGGACATGACCAGGGCGTATCTGGACCTGCTCGACCGCTACGGCGTCGGCTGGATGGAACTGCGGACCACCTCGCCGGGGCGCATCACCTACTCGGACGAGGTCCAGTGCGTCGCCGTGCCCCCGACCTTCGAGGAGGGCGGGCTCCTCGTCCCGGGGCCGAAGGTCCCCGGGTCCGCCCCGCCGGTGCACCCGCGCGGCTGAACGCGGGCGCGGCTACCCCGGCTTGACCGCCGAGAAGATCGCCGTCCCGGGGATCATCCGGCCGCGCTCCGGCCCCCAGCCGCCCCACACCTGGTCGTTCTCCTCCGGCCACTCCGGCTCGACCATGTCCCGGAGCTCCAGCCCGGCCGCCACGATCCCCCGCAGCCAGTCCCCCACGGTGTGGTGGTGCTCCACGTAGACCGCCCGGCCCTCGTCGTCCTCCTCCACGTAGGCGCGGCGGTCGAAGTAGGACTGCCGGACCGTCATCCCGTGCACGGTGGGGTCGTCCGGGAAGCACCACCGGATCGGGTGCGTCACCGAGAACACGAACCGCCCGCCGGGCCTGAGCACCCGCGCGGCCTCGGCCAGCGCGGTCTCGGCGGCGGGCACGAACGGGAACGCCCCGAACGAGGAGAAGACGACGTCGAAGGAGTCCGCGGCGAACGGCATGCGCTGCGCGTCGGCCTGCACGGCGGGCAGCCGGTACCCGGTCTGCTCGTCGATCCTCCGGGAGTGCTGGAGCTGCCGCCAGGCCAGGTCGAACCCCACGACCTCGCGCACGCCCCGGGCCCGCAGCCACCGGCCGCACTGCCCGGCGCCGCAACCGATCTCCAGGACCCGCTCGCCGTCCAGGTCCCCGAGCAGCCGCACGTCGGCCTCGTCCACGCCCTCGGGCGACCAGACGAACCCCACGTCACGCAGGAAGTCACCGTGTTCGGCCTGGTAGGCGTCGGCGGCGCCGTCCCACCAGAGCCGCCCGGCCCGGGCGCTCTCGTCGCCCCGCACCGTGCGCCGCTCCACCCAGCCGGGAGCCGGGTAGTCCCTCTGATCGTCCACGTCGCTCCTCGGGCCGCTGTCGGGGCTCAGGTCCGGGACGGCCGACCGCTCTGGGCCGGTGCGACCGGGTCGCGGGGCCCCTCCGGGTCCTGGGCGCTTGCGTCACCAGTCTCCCCGTTCCCCGGGCCCCTCGCGTCGGCCTCGCGGGCGTCGCGCAGCTCACGGCGGATCAGGACGACCCACCCCACCACCGCGACGACGCTGAACACCCACCACTGGAAGGCGTAGGACGCGCTCATCCCGGTGTTCTCCTCGCGCAGGGCGATCCGCTCGGGGGCCACCTCGGGCACCGGGTCCTGGTCGGTGAGCTCCACGTACCCGCCGTAGATCGGGTACGGCAGCTCCTCGGCCAACCGGTCCACGTCCACGAACATGATCTGGCCCTCGGGCATGCCGCCGCGCTCGCGCAGCCCGGTGTTCTCCTCGGTCTCCCCGAACTGGAGGCGGCCGGTCACGTGGACCTCGCCCTCGGGGACGGCGGGCGCCTCGGGGGTGTCCTGGGCGTTCTCGCCGCGCTCGATCCACCCCCGGTTGACCAGGACGGCCGTGCCGTCCCCGGTGACCAGCGGGGTGAGGACGTGGAAGCCGACCCCCTGGGAGCCGTCCCGGTTGCGGAGCAGGAGCTCGTGCTCCTGGTCCCAGGTGCCGGTGGCCTCGACGGTGCGCCAGCGGTCCTCGGGTGGGACGTCCGCGCCCACGGAGGTGAGCTGGTCCACGGCCACGGGCTCGGCGGCGACGTTGTCCCGTTGGAGGTTGACCGCGGCGCTGCGGGTCTCGGCCCGGTCCAGCTGCCAGAACCCCAGCCAGACGAAGGCGGGCACCAGGACCACGACCAGCGCGTGGAAGGCCAGCATGCGTGAGGAGAACAGGACTTTGAGCACGTCTTCGAGGTTATGAGACGTTCCCGGCCGCCCCGCACCGGCCCCGCCCACGCGGACGGGGCCGCCTCAGGGCGGTCCACCCGTCCCGCCTCGTCCCCTCCGGCCCGCCCACGCGGACGGGGCCGCCGGTCTCCCGGCGACCCCGTGGGTCGGGCGCTGGATGCGCGCCCCCGGCCCGGTGCTCCGGGCCGGCGCTCGGAGCAGGTGCTCCGGCGGGTGGGCCTACTCGTCGTCGGCGGCGGCGGTGGCCTTGCGCCTGCGGGCGAAGTACAGACCGGCGCCACCGGCGCCGATCGCGGCCACAGCGGCGGCGACGAGACCACCCAGGGCACCGCCGGTCACCGCCAGCTCCTCACCGGCCTCCTGCTGGGGAGCGGGCTTCTCGTCCGTCTCCTCGTTCTTCTCCGGGACCTTGGGCTTCTCCGACTCCTCGGGGGTCTTCGGCTCCTCGGGCTTCTCCGACTCCTCGGGGGTCTTCGGCTCCTCGGGCTTCTCCGACTCCTCCGGCTCCTTCGGCTCCTCGGGCTTCTCGGAGATGGTCTCCACGCAGGAGGCCTCCGCGATGCCGAGCACGGACACCGCGTTGCCGCAGATGTCGACGGCCGCGTTGACCGGGACCGAGACCTGGTTGCCGCTGGCCACGCCGCCGGAACCGCTCGTGGCGGGCCCGGTGGAGGCGCCCTCGTTGTCCGGGGAGGCGTGGATGAAGTTGATGATCGTGGTGCACTGCGCGCTGGAGGCGCCCAGGACGGCGATGGAGTTGCCGCAGATCTCGATGGCCGTGTCCACCGGGACGGTGATCTGGTTGCCGCTGGCCACGCCGCCGGAGCCGTCGGTGTTCATCGTGCTGGGCGCGTCCTCGGACTCCTTCTCCAGGACCTCGACCACCTCCACGCACTCGGCCTCGGAGATCCCGGCCACGGCGACGGAGTTGCCGCAGGCGTCCACGGCGGCGTCCACCGGGAGGACGATCTGGTTGCCGCTGGCCACACCACCGGAACCGTCGGTGGCGGCGCCCTGGCCGCTGCTCTCGTAGAGGACCTCGGAGACCTTGGTGCAGGTGGCCTGGGAGATGCCGAGCACCGCGAGCGAGTTGCCGCACAGGTTGGCCTCGACGTCGACGGGGACGACGACCTGGTTGCCGCTGAGCACACCGCCGGAGCCGTCGGTGGAGGTGTCGGCGAAGGCGGCGCTGAAGGGCGCCAGGACCAGCCCCGCGGTCAGTGCGGTGGCGAAGGAGTAACGGAACGTGTTTCGCATGGTGCGGCTTGGACCCTTTCACGAGGTGCTGCCAGGGGTTGCGCCGAGCGGCGCGTTGCCGTGAGCCCGAACCGGGCGGCCGTCGTCGCGGTCGCCCCGGGTCACACGGTCGGCGGACCCGTCCACGAAGACGTCGGGACGGCGGGGTGGCCCGCTTGCTCAAGACATGGGTGGCGGCCCGGTTATCACGGAGTTCTTTCCGACCGGAACTGCCAACGGACCGAAACGTTAGCAGTCGAAGAGGCCGCGCAGGCCTATTCCGGAAATGTTGCCGCGAATCATGAACACCCTACGCCCATAGGATATTACGTAGAGTCATTATGCCTGTTCAGAGATGCTTGTTCCAACACGCGGAGCGCAAACTCGATCACCATGCGCACCACATCTCCCAAGGAAGAACACGCGGAACCGCCCCGCAAAAGGGAACTAACCGACTTCGTAGATTCGTTTACGGACATCCATCCAACGCCGCATACCCTGCGCACCCAGATACGCAGTTCGCACTTTATGACCGAATAGTCCCGCCTTTTCGCGACCCTCCCGGAGACCCAGGGATCAGCTCACGTGCACCACGGGTCGGCGGTCGGCGTCCGGCTCGTTCTCCCGCAGGATCTCCCGCGTGAACCCGGCGGTGCCACCCGCGCCCAGCACCAGGAAGTGGAGGAACGCCCGCATCGGCGAGTACTCCGACCAGGCGAAGTAGCAGTGCGGAATGCTCCCCGTGGCGTCACGCACGCACAGGAGCACCGCCGCCAGCGCGTTGGGCACCGCCGGACTGCTCACCCTGAGCACGCGGTGCCCGTGGATCCAGGTCCCGTGCACGCCGAGCGTCCCCTCGAAGTCCGAGGGGTGGTGCACACGCACCTCCACGAACAGGGGGGAGACCCGCAGCGACACCGGGTTGAGCCGGTGCTGCTCCGCCTCGGTCGCCGCGTACTCGTCCGCCTCCCCCGAACGCGGCCGGTTCGCGAACATCAGGATCTTGCCGTGGCGGGCCGCCTCCCGGACGAACCGGAGCGCGGTCGGGTCCAGGTCCACCGAGTGTGCGCGCAGCTCGGTGCTGCGCAGGGTCCGGGAGACCAGCGACACCACGATGATCGCCAACACGAACAACAGGGCGATGGCCAGCCCGTCGGGGCGGCTCACGACGTTGTCCACCAGGGCGAAGCCGAACACGGCGGTCAGCACCGCGAACCCGGTCGTCGCCAGCCACGCCCGCCTGCGGTGCACGATGATGGTCACCGCCACGGCGGAGGTCACCAGCATCGCCAGGATGCCCGTGGCGTACGCACCGGCCTGCGAGTCCACGCTCGCGCCGAAGGCGACCGTGATCACCATCGTCACGACCGTGTACACCAGGACCACCGGCCGGACGGCGGTGCCCCAGGCCGGGGCCATCCCGAACCGGGGCAGGTAGCGCGGCACGATGTTGATCAGCCCGGCCATCGCGGAGGCCCCCGCGAACCAGAGGATGAGGATCGTGGAGACGTCGTAGACGGTGCCGAACCCCTGGCCCAGCAGGTCGTGCGCCAGGTAGGCCATCACCCGGTCGGCGGCCGGACCGCCGACCTCCACGTCCTCGCGGGGGACCAGCACGCCGGTGACGAACGTCGTCGCCAGCAGGTAGAAGCTCATGATGACGGCGGCGGTGGTGAGGAGCCTGCGGGTGCTGGCGACGCGCGAGCGCATCCGCTCCTCGGCCGTCTCCCCCTCCGAACGCACCAGCGGCATCATGCTCACACCGGTCTCGAACCCCGACAGCCCGAGGACCAGCAGCGGGAAGGCGAGCAGCACCACGGTGGTGGTCGGCCAGAAGCCGTCCCCGACCACGGACACCTCCCACTGGGCCAGGGTCTCCGGGTGCGCGGCGATGTGGGACAGAGCCGCCACCACGACCACCAGGTTCAACAGGAGGAACATCAGGACCAGGGGGATCGCCAGCCGGACCGCCTCCTTGAACCCCGCGAGGAACACCGCCCCCAGCAGCGCCAGGAGCACCAACGTGACCAGCACCGGGTGGTCGGCCAGCACCCGGGGCGTGTAGGGGTTGGCCCCCAGGTGCGCGGTGGCGTCGGCGGTGGACAGGGTGATGGTGACGATCCACGAGGTCGCCACGAAACCCAGGAGGCACAGGATCAGGAACTTGCCCCGCCACTCCGGCAGCAGGTGGGCCAGCATCGCCACCGAACCCTGGCCGTGCGGGCTGCGCTCGGCCACCCGACGATAGATGGGCAGCATGCCGAACAGGGTGAGCAGCACGATCAGCAGCGTGGCGACCGGCGACAGCGCCCCGGCCGCGAGGATGGCGATGCTGGGGAGGTAGCTCAGGGTGGAGAAGTAGTCCACGCCGGTCAGACACATCACCTGCCACCAGTGGTGCTGGCGTTCGGTGCGCGGACGGGACCCGGGACCGCCCACGTCGTCCACCTGGTGGGCCGTCATCCACCGCCCGAGGGACGCCGGCCAGCGCCCGCGCCGACGCCCCCGGCAGGGGACCTCCCAGTGGTAACCGTCCCGCGTGGCGTCCTGCTCCAACACGCCTCCCCCGACCGCACGTTCACCGCACAAGTCTGCGGGGGCGGACGGTCGAAGAGGGTCAGGTCACGGGTGTGTCGGACGGTCCGGACCAGCCCGGTTCGGGTTCGGGTCACGGGTGTGTCGGACGCTCGGACCAGCCCGGACGGTTCAGGTCGCGTCGGTACCCTCGATCCAGGGGGCGAGGCCGTCCAGGAGGCGCCGCATCCCGGACTCGAACATGCAGTCGACGTCGGGTGGACCGGAGACGCTCAACATGGTGGGGTAGCGCCCCTCCTCGGCGAACCGCTGGAACAGCGGCCCCCGGGAACGCCACCAGTGCTCGGCGTCCATGTCGTGTTCGTGCTCCTCCAGTGCCACCCGCGTGGCCTGGAGCGCCATGCCGGAGTTGTAGGCGGACACGATGGTGAGGATCTCCAGAGCCTCGTCGGGGGTGCGGCCCTGGGCGACGATCACCCGCATCATCCACTCACCGTTCCGCAGGAGCGCCGGGGTGACGACCCCGCCCGCCATCACTGTCAGCCGGGCGACCCAGGAGTGCCTGCGGTAGACCTCCCACTCGGCCACGAGGGCGACCTCCAGGGCCTCCCGCCAGTCCTCGGGCGGCGGTTCGGCCAGGGCGTGGACCGTGTAGAGGTGGTCGACCATCTCGGTGAGCAGCTCGCCCTTGCTCGCGACGTGCCGGTACAGGGCCATGGTGCTCACCCCGAGCTCGACCGAGACCCGGCGCATGGACAGGCCTTCGAGCCCCTCGGCGTCGGCCACGGCGATCGCGGCCAGGACGATGCCCTCGCGGGTCAGCGCCGACTCGGGCTGGGCCCGGCGTTCCACGGCGGGGGTGGACCGGGGGTGGTCGCGCGTGCCGGACTCCGACGCGGGTTCGGACGCCGGGTCGGGGTCAGGACCCGGTCCCCGCTCGGTCCTGGGCTCTGCGGCGGGAGCGGGCCCGGCGCCCCGCTCGGCACCTCGATCGACGCCCCGCCCGGCGGTGGGTGCGGACCCCGGGTCGGGCTCGGGCCCGAGGCCCCGGCCGCGCTCGGGCTCGGGCTCGGGCTCGGGTCCGTCGGGCCTCCGGACGATGGTGCCGACTCCGCGCACCACCTCCACCCGTCCCTCCCCGCGCAGTGTCGAGAGCGCCTTGGTGGCGGTGGCCATGGCCACGCCCCACTGCTGGGTGATCTCCCGGGTGGAGGGCACCCGGCTCCCCGGCGCGAGCTCGCCGGAATCGATGCACGCGCTGATGTCGGCGACGATCCGCCGGTAGGGCGCGAGCCCGTCTCCTGTGTCCATCGTCATCCTCTCCGAACCGGGCCAGGGGCGACCCAAGTGTACTAGTGCACCATCGCGACGAAGACGCCGCAGCCCACGGTGCACCAACGGCCGACACGCCTTCCACCACACCCAGGTGCACTAGTGCATCGTTGCCTTATTCCCTGACCAGTGGGGGTTTTGACAGATCGGCTTTCTTGTTTATTGTGTACGCACGGGTGCACTACCCACCGATCCCCACACCCTCCCACCCCGGCGTGTACATCGTCCACACGAACGTGACGCCCCACCCCACCGGAGACCACCATGGCCCAGCCGTCCACGTCCGCCCCTCCCGCACCGGACACCTCCGACCGCCCGCTGCCGCCGGACCGGCGCTCGCTGGCCCCGGACCTGGCGCGCGGGATCATGCTCCTGCTCATCGCGCTCGCCCACGCGCACCTGTTCACCCTGTTCATCGGTGGCACCGAGGTCACCACGACCCTGCTCGACCGGATCGCCACCGGCGGCACGGTCATGTTCGTGGACCTGCGCGCGTACCCGATGTTCGCGGCGCTGTTCGGCTACGGCCTCGCCCAGATCCACCGCCGACGGACCGAACAGGGCCACGAGTGGCGCCTCACACGGGGCCTGCTGCGCCGACGCGGTCTCTGGCTGGTCGTCTTCGGGGTGGCCCACGCCGCGCTGCTCTTCTTCGGGGACATCCTGGGCGTCTACGGGATCGTGGCGCTGCTCTTCGTCGGGGTGCTGCGGTTCCGGGACCGGACCCTGGTGATCCTGGCCCTGGTCTGGCTGCCGCTGGCCGCCGCCGCCCACGCCCTGCTGGCCGCCGGGGACGCCGTCACCGGGCAGAGCACCCTCCTGATGCCCGACGGCTTCGTGAACGAGCTCCTCTTCCGGCTGACCTTCTACTCCGTGCTCGTCGTGCTGATGTTCCTCAGCACCGTGGTCCCGTTCCTGGTCGGCGTCCTCGCCGCCCGGCACCGCGTCCTGGAGAGGCCGCAGGAGCACCTGCGCCTGCTCCGCGCGACCGCGTTCGTCGGCGTCCCGCTCGCCGTGCTGGGCGGGCTCCCCCTCGCCCTCACGAAGGTCGGCGTGTGGACCGACCCCACTCCGCTGGACGTCCTGATCATCTCGCCCCTGCACCAGGTGACCGGCTACGCGGGAGGCCTGGGCTACGCGGCGCTCATCGCACTGATCGCCACCCGCCTCAACGCCAGCCGCGGACCGGTGACCAACGCCCTGTCCGCCCTGGGCCAGCGCTCCATGACCTTCTACCTGGCGCAGTCGGTGGCGTGGACGGTGCTGTTCTCCTCGTACACCCTGCACCTCCAGCTCACGTCCCCGGTCGTCGCCGTCGGCATCGCCGTGGCCGTGTGGGCCGTCACCGTGGTCCTCGCGGACCTCATGCGCCGTCGGGGCCGGCGCGGCCCGGCCGAGACGGTACTGCGCCGCCTCACCTACGGCCCCACCCGCTGAGGGAGGTCCGGGCCCGGGAGCTCCCCGGGCCCGGACGCGGCTCAGGCCACCCCGTGCCGCTCGGCCACCGTGTCGATCTCCGCCAGCAGCGCGTGCCTGCGGGCCGCGCCCAGGTAGGAGGCGTGCACGCCGTTGCGGGCCAACCGCAGCAGCCCCTCGGCGCCCACCAGGTCGTGCGCGATCTCGTACTCACCGCTCAGGTCGCTGCCGAACAGGGTGGGGTCGTCGCTGTTGAGGGTCACCAGCAGGCCCGCGTCGAGCATGGCGGGCAGCGGGTGCTCCTCGATCCGGTCCACGACGCGGGTGCGGACGTTGGAGGTCGGGCTCACGTCCACCGGGATCTGGGCGTCCACCATCCGCTCCACGAGCGCCGGGTCCTTCATCGCGTCGATGCCGTGTCCGATCCGCTCGGCGCCCAGCAGGTCCAGCGCCTCCCGGACCCGCTCCGGACCTGCCTGCTCACCGGCGTGCGGAAGGCTGGCCAGACCGGCCGCGCGGGCCCGCCCGAACACGTCCGCGAACGGGCCGAGGGGGCCCTCCACACCGCCGACCCCGAACCCCACCACGCTGGGCGGCCCCTCCCTGAGCACCGCGTCCAGGGTGCGCTCCGCCGACTCCACCCCGAAGTCCACCGGGAAGTCCGGGATCCACCGCAGCCGGATGCCGTGCTCGCGTTCCGCCCGCGTCCGCGCGTGCTCGATCCCGTCGAACACCACCTTCGCCGGGACACCGCGCATGAGGTGCGTGTACAGGCTCACGTGCACCTCCGCGTAGCGGACGTTCTGCGCGGCCAGGCGCTCGGCCACCACCGACGCCAGCAGGTCGAAGTCGGCCTCCTCGCGCAGGGTGCGCACCGAGGCGAGGTACACCTCGATGAAGTGCGGGAAGTCGGTGAAAACGTACCACTCCCGGAGCTCCTCCAGGGTGGCCGGGAGGTCCTCCACCCGGTGTCTCCCGGCGAGCTCGAAGAGGGTCTCGGCGGGCATGGAACCCTCAAGGTGGACGTGCAGCTCGACCTTGGGCAGATCGCGGACGAGCGGTCGGAGGCGTGACGCGGAGTTCTGGTCCATGGCGCCAACCTAGGAGCCCGGCGCGACCAGTCGCCACCGGAGGCCGACAACCTGACGAAAGTTGGGGAACTCCACCTCCGAAGCCTGACCAAAGAGCATGGTGCCACCCGCCGCCACCTGCGTAGATTCTGGGACGCCACCCCGCAGCCCAGAAGGAGCAGACGATGAACGTGCGGCCCCCGGCCCTTCCCCGACCCACCGCCGCCCAGGTCTTCGGCGCCCGTGTCCGTATCCATGCCGCGCACCATCCGGCCGCCTTCGCGGGCGGCGGCGGACTCGTCGCCGGGGCCTTCGTCGCCCTCCTGGCGCTGCTGTCCGCCGCCCCCGGCCTGACCGACCCGACCGGCGCGCCGGGCTGGCTGCTGGCCGGGGTCGCGGGCGCGATGCTCGTGGGCGCCCTGGTGGTCGCCCTCCTCCTCGGCCTCTACGCCCGGAGCCTCCCGAAGGTGGCCGAGACCGACCCGGTCCGCTACGCCACGGCCCGGATCCAGGCGGCCTCGGGAGAGCTGGGGCCCGACCCGGAGACCAACCGCCTGGCCCACCGGATGTCCACCCACACGGGGTACGGGAGCGACCCCCGTCACCACCTCGCCCCGGTGCTGGTGATCCTGGCCTTCGTGACGGTCCGGCCCCTCGCGGAGATCATCGGGCCGGACTTCGCGCCCTCGATGCTGTTCCAGCTCACACCCGCCGTCCTGCTGGTGCTGCTGGTGGTCCCCGCACACCGCCGCGCCATGGCCCGGTACTCCCGGATCACGGCCTTCCGCGACAGGTACGAGTCCGCCCACTCCTGACGTCCGGCGCGAGAGCAGGGGCGTCGCTCCCGAGCGTGACGTGCGGCCGAGCACCCGGGCGCCGCTCACGAACGGAAGCAGGGACGTCGCTCCTGACGGACCTGCGGCGCGCGAGCCGGGGGCCGCTCTCGAACAGACCTGGGCGCGGCACTCGGGGCGTCGCTCCCGAACAGGCGTGCCGCCCGCCACCCGGGAGCGCCGCCCGGCACGTTCACCTGAGGGCGGGGGCGCTCACTCCGTCGGCAGAGCGCCGTTCACCCTCCGGGGGACGGACCTCGGGTTGCCGTCCCTCAGCTCCGGGGGCAGCAGCGGCTGCGGCACCGACTGGTAGGTGACCGGCCGCAGGAACCTGCGGATCGCGGTGCTGCCCACCGAGGTGTGCGCGGAGGCGGTCGTGGCCGGGTAGGGGCCGCCGTGGGTCATCGCGTGGGTGACCGCCACCCCGGTGGGCCAGCCGTTCCAGATCACCCGCCCGGCGACGGAGGCGCCCAGCGCCAGGAGCGCCGGCGCCATCGGATCGTCCTCCTCACCGTGGACGGTGACGGTGAGCTGGCCGTGCAGGGCCCCGCCCACCTCCAGCAGACGCCGTTCGTCGGGGTAGGTGACCACGAGGGCGGCGGGCCCGAAGCACTCGGTCAGAAGGTCCTCGGAGTGCTCCAGCAAGGAGTCCAGCCCGGTGCGCAGCAGCGTCGGGGACCATCCCTCGGCGCCCTCCCGGCCCCGGACCAGCACCTCCGTCGCCGGATGGGCGGACAGGGCGTCCACACCCCGCGCGAACCCCTCGGCCACCCGGTCGTTGAGCAGCGGGGCCGCGGCCCGGCCCTCGAAGTCGGCGACCAGGGCGCCCAGGTCGGCCCCCTCGGGGACGAACACCACCCCCGGCTTCGTGCAGAACTGGCCCGCGCCCAGCGTGGCCGAACCCGCGTACCCGTCGAGGATCTCCGCACCGCGGGCGGCCATCGCCGCGCGGGTCACGAAGACCGGGTTGACGCTGCCGAGCTCCCCGTAGAAGGGGATGGGCTCAGGACGTGAGACGGCGAGGTCGTACAGGGCGCGCCCGCCCGGGATGGACCCGGTGAAGCCGACCGCCCGCGTGAGCGGGTGCGTGACCGCGCGCCTGCCCGCCTCGAACCCGTTCACCAGGGCGAACACCCCCTCCGGCACCTCGGACTCGGCCAGCGCCGCCACGACCAGCTCCGTCGTGAGCCGGGCCAGCTCCGGGTGGCCGGGGTGCGCCTTGACCACCACCGGGCACCCGGCCGCCAGCGCGGAGGCGGTGTCGCCCCCGGCCGTGGAGAAGGCGAAGGGGAAGTTGCTGGCCCCGAACACCACCACCGGACCCAGCGGCACCAGCAGGCGCCGCACGTCCGGCCGGGGCGTGCCCCAGTCCGGGTCGGCCGGGTCGATCATCGCCTCCAGGTACTCGCCCTCCTCCAGGACGTCCGCGAACAGGCGGAGCTGGAAGGTGGTCCGGCCCAGCTCACCCCGGCAGCGCGCCTCGGGGTAGTGGGCCTCGGCCATCGCGACGGGGACCAGGGTGTCGGCCGCGCCGTCCAGGGCGTCGGCCACGGCCCGCAGAGCGCGGGCCCGTTCGGAGGCGGGCAGGGCGGCGAGGAGCGGGGCGGCGGCGGCCGCGCGCTCCAGCACGGCGTCGAGTTCCTCGGGCGTGGTGTCGGGGGCTGCGGTGGTCATGGCCAGAACCTCCTGGAGGGGTGCGTGCGCGGCGTCGGGCACGGGCCCCACGATGCCATGGGCGCCCGCGCGGGGCACGGCGGCGCCATTCGGGACGCGACAACCCGACTACCCAAAGCGACATCCGGGAACACAACCGACCAATGGGGCAACTCGGATCCCAGCTCCGCCCACCCGCCCCCACCTGGGAGGACACCGCCCCCACGACCCGCCCGCACCCCCGCGCGAGGTTCCTCCGAACGAAACTGGAATTTCCCCGGAACCAGGTGATTCCGGAAAGGCATCATAGGTTTCGTGACGACTAATTCCCGAAGCTCAACGCCCCCTCGCGCACGGCGGGCTCCCGGTGCGACCAACGGGACCGCCGCGACGCGTGAGGGCCGTGGGCCCTCCAGCGTCGCCAACGACGAACTCGCGTTCGCGCAGGCACCCCTGCGCAGGCTCCCGGCCCAACAGCGCAGCATGGTCCGGGTCCAGCGCATGCTCGACTGCTGCGCCGACCTCCTCGACGAGGTCGGATACGACAACCTCTCCACCACCCGGATCGCCGAACGCGCCGGAGTGGCCATCGGCTCCGTCTACCAGTTCTTCCCGGACAAGAAGGCCATCACCCAGGCCCTCGGGCTCCGCTTCCTCGACCAGTTCGGCGCCCGGGTCACCGAACGCCTGGCCGACACCTCGTTCACCCACTGGACCATCGCCGTCGACGCCATCATCGACGAGTACATCGACATGCACCGCAACGTGCCGGGCTTCCGCAGCCTGCACTTCGGTGACATCGTCGACCCCCGGCTCCTCAGCGGCGGCAGCGACAACAACCGCGTGATCTCGGTGCGCCTGCGCCGGATCATCGTCTCCGTCACCGGCATCCCCGACGACACCGAGCTCGACCGCGCCATCCACGTGGCCGTCGAGGCCGCCGACGCCGTCCTCAAGCTCGCCTTCCGCGACAACCCCGACGGCGACCCCGCCCTGGTCCACGAGGCCAAGCGCCTGGTCAGCAGCTACCTGTCCCACTTCTCCGAACCGGACGGAGGCAACCGTTCTTGGTAGTCGACACCACGACCGCACCCGTCACCGGCACCGTCGCGGGTGTCCCCTTCCTGGCCCTGCCCCCGGCCTGCGCCGCCCAGGCACCGGCCCCCCTCGTGGTCGGCCTGCACGCCTTCGAGCCGCCGCGCAGCCAGGCCGCCCTGGCCGGAGCGATCCCCATGGCGCCGCTCCCCGCCTGGCGGATCCACCTCGGGCTCCCCGAGTTCGGCGCCCGCCTGCCCGAGGGCGGCGTCGCGGAGATCAACCGGCGCGGTGAACAGGACTACCTCCTCGAACTCTTCGGCCCCATCGTGGAGGAGGCCGCCGCCGAACTGCCCCGCGTCACCGACGAACTCAGGGCCGTCTTCCCGGTGGCGGACACCCCCGTGGGCCTGGTCGGCGTGGGCGCCGGAGCGACCGCCGCCCTCCTGGCCCTGGCCGAGAACCGCCTCCCGGTGGGCGCCGCCGCGGTCATCAACCCCATCGTGGACCCCGCGCACCTGGTCGCCGCCCGCGAACACCGCACCGGCGTCCCCTACCACTGGAGCGCCCAGGCCCACCAGGCCCGCGGCTGGCTGGACCTGACCGCGCACGCCGAGACGCTCTCCCGCACCGGCGTCCCCGTCCTCATCGTCAACGGCGGCCTGGACGACGTCTCGCCGCCCGAGCACGGCCGCGCCCTGCACGACGCCCTCGCCCGTTCGGGCACCGACCGCGCCCCCGAACATGCGCTCCGTCACATCGTGGTCCCCGACCTCGCCCACGCGATCGGCCCCGAGCCCGGCCTCGAACCGGGCCCGCTCACCCCCGCCGGGGTCCTCACCGACCGCGCCCTCACCGAGTGGTTCCACCTGCACCTGACCGCTCCACGGCAGGTCCAGGCACCCACGCGCCCCTGACCGGGACCGACCCGCCCCCGGCCACACCCGTACGCACACGGTGAAGGACGGCGTTCACCCGCACCACCCCGCGACCTTCCCCCGCGTCCGTCTCCCGGACGCCGCCGCGACAGTCGGTACGCGTTCCATGGGATCATCCAGTGGCGACCGCGTCCGCGGTCCCACCTGATCCGTTTCGACTCATCCATCAGGAGGGCGAACCACGTGACGGAACCGGCACCGGTCATGGCCAGCGGGGTCGACAACGAGCGGTTGAACGCGCAGCTGCGCTTCATCCTCGAAGTGGACAAACTCAAGCGCGTCCTGCGGCAGAACCTGCTGGTGGACGGGTCCCGGCGGGAGAACTCCGCAGAGCACTCCTGGCACCTGGCCCTGTCCGCCCGAACCTTCGCCGAGTACGCTCCCGAGGGCACCGACATCGACCGCGCCGCCGAGATGCTCCTCATCCACGACATCGTGGAGATCGACGCGGGCGACACCTTCCTCTTCGACCCGGTCAACACCGAGACGCAGGACGAGCGCGAACGCGCCGCCGCCGACCGTCTCTTCCCGCTCCTCCCCGAGGACCAGGCCGCGCGCGCCCGCGAACTGTGGGACGAGTTCGAGGCCCGCCTCACCCCGGAGGCGCGGTTCGCCCGCGCCGTCGACCGTCTGGCCCCCATGCTCGCCAACTGGCACAACGAGGGCGGCGCCTGGGTGCGCTTCGGCGTCACCAAGGCCCAGGTCCTGGAGAAGGTGAAGCTGGTCTCCGAGGGCTCCGAGGCCCTGGGCGCCTACGCCACCGCGCTGATCGACGACGCCGACCGGCGCGGCTACTTCAAGGCCTGAGCCACCTCAGGGGCCGACCGGCTTCGGAAGGCGCCCGGCCGGGATCAGATCCGGCCCATGAGCAGCTGGACGGCGGCCGTCAGGCCGACCACGACCAGAACCATCCGCAGCGCGGTCGGGCTGAGCTTCCGGCCCCAGTTGGCACCCAGGTAGCCGCCGACGATCGTCCCGGCCGCGATCAGGCCCACCACGGGCCAGGCGGGCGAGGCGAGGACGATGTAGAAGACCGCCGCCGTGCAGTTCGCGATGGTGGCGAGGGCGTTCTTCAGCGCGTTCAGCCGCTGGAGGTCGTCGTCCAGGGTCGCACCGAGCAGGCTGACCAGGATGATGCCCTGCGCGGCGGCGAAGTAGCCACCGTAGGTACCGGCCCCGTAGGCGCCCAGCGGCATGAGGACGCCGCCGTTCTTGGAGGCGGGCCTGCGGGCCCGGACCCACTTGGTGATCCGGGGCTGAAGGATGATCAGCACGCAGGCGCCGCCGATCATGAACGGCACCACGGACTCGAACACGCCCGAGGGCAGGTAGATGAGCAGCATCGCGCCGGTCATCGCGCCGAAGAAGGACATGGTGCCGAACCGGATCAGCCGCGACTTCTGCCCCGCCAGCTCGCGCCGGTAGGCGATGGTGCCGCTGAGCGTCCCGGGGGCCAGGCCGATGCTGTTGGACACGGTCGCGGTGATCGGCGGGTAGCCGAGCGCGAGCAGCACCGGGAACGTGAAGAGCGTCCCCGAACCCGCGATGGCGTTGATCCCGCCGGCGGCGACACCGGCGAGCAGGATGGCCAGTGCCTCCCAGAGTTCCATCGCGGCGTCCCCCGATCCGTCGCTCCCCGACCGTCGAGGGCCAGAACAGACTACGAGACCCCGTCGGACGGCCTTCGGACCGGGGCTGGAGAGCCGGGGTGACCGGGAACACAAGCGGGCCCCGCCGAACGTGCGTCGGCGGGGCCCGCGTGGTCCGAACGGCTCAGTTCGGGAGCTTCACGACCTCGTTCTGGATGCGGTCGAAGGCGGTGCTGACGCCCTGGAGCGCCTTGCCCATCTCCGCCGGGACCACCCACACCTTGTTGGCGTCGCCCTTGGCGATCTCCGGGAGCTTCTGGAGGTACTGGTAGGCGAGCACGTCCGGGTCGACCCGGCTGGTGTGCAGCGCCTTGAACACCATGTGGATGGCGTCGGCCTCACCCCGGGCACGCAGGGTCTGCGCGTCCGCGTCGGCCTTGGCGGTGAGCATCTGCGCCTCGGCGCTACCCTGCGCCCGCAGCACGGACGAGGAGCGCTCACCCTCGGCCCGCAGGACGGCGGCCTGCTTCTCACCCTCGGCGCTGAGCAGCTGGGCGCGCTTCTCGCGGTCGGCGCGCATCTGCATCTCCATCGCCTCCTGCACGGAGGACGGCGGCTCGATGCCCTTGAGCTCGATCCGGCTGATCTCGATGCCCCAGTCGCGCGTGGCCTCGTCCAGGACGGTCTTGAGCTCGCGGTTGATCTGGTCCCGGGAGGTGAGCGTGCCCTCCAGGTTCATGCCACCGATCACGTTGCGCAGGGTCGCGAGCGTGAGCTGCTCGACGGCCTGGATGAAGTTGGCGACCTCGTAGGTGGCGCGGTAGGCGTCGACGACCCGGATGTAGACCGCGGAGTCGACCTCGACCGCGAGGTTGTCCTCGGTGATGGCGGACTGCGGCGGGAAGCTGACCACCTGGACTCGGCGGTCGATCCGTTCGCGGACCTGGTCCACACCGGGAATCACGATGTTGAAGCCGGAACTGAGCGTTCGGTGGAACTTACCGAAGCGCTCGACGACGTCCTCCATCGAGTGCGGCACGATACGCACGCTTCGCCAGAAGATGATCAGAAGTACGGCGACGAAGAGTACGACGATGATGATCGGGGCCATGGGTTAACCCACCCTCCCGACGTCGAACCGGGTAATGGTGTTCAACAGCGGCATCTGCGGCAGCTCCGGATCTCCTGACGGGGGTGGCAGGCAGCGTGGGAGCGGACCGCCGCACCCTCGCGGCTCGCCCCGGGGGAAGCTCCAAGCGCGCCGAAATAGAGCGATCCGCTCACTGAACGTTGACGCTACCCCATACCCCTCCGGGCCGACCACATCCGGACGGAAATAGGTTTTACGGACAATACATTCCGCGCATATAAACGTCCCCTATTTCCTAGGCGGCCTTCGCCGTCCACCGGTCGCCGTCCCGCTCCACCTTCAACGGCAGCCCGAAGGTCTCGCTCAGGTTCTCCGCGCTCATGACCTCGTCCAACGGACCGGCCTGCACGACCCGTCCGTCACGGAGCAGCAGCCCGTGCGTGAAGCTCGGCGGGATCTCCTCGACATGGTGGGAGACCACCACCAGCGCGGGCGCCGTCTCGTTGGCCGCCAGCTTGCTCAGCCGACGCACCAGGTCCTCACGGCCGCCCAGGTCCAGACCGGCCGCGGGCTCGTCCAGGAGCAGCAGCTCCGGGTCGGCCATCAGCGCCCGGGCGATCAGCACCCGTTTGCGCTCCCCCTCGGAGAGGGTGTGGAAGTCCCGTTCGGCCAGGTCGGCCACACCCCAGTGGCCGAGCAGGGCGCGCGCCCGCCCGTAGTCGGGGGTCCCGTACTCCTCACGGAACCGACCCAGGTAGCCGTAGGCGGCGCTGACGACCAGATCCAGGACCGGCGTCCCCCGCTCGATCCGGCCGGACACGGAGGCCCCCGCGTAGCCGATCAGCGGACGCAGCTCGAACACGTCCACCCCACCGAGGCGCTCCCCCAGGATCTCCACCCGGCCCTCGGTGGGGAACAGCTGGCTGGAGGCCACGTTCAGCAGGGTGGTCTTGCCCGCGCCGTTCGGGCCGAGCACCACCCAGCGCTCGCCCTCCAGCACCGACCAGTCGACGCCCTCGATGAGGCTCTCGCCGCCCCGTCGTACCGTGACCCCGTTCAGGCCCAGAACACGCCCGTCCATCATCCTCCTATCGTCACGTCCCACGCCGGTGCACGGGCCGCCCTACCCTGAAGTAATGCATCTGACGTCCGCACCGCTCGTCGCCTGGGGCAACGCCTGGCTGTCCGGCCACGTCGGGTTGGACGACGCCGTCGACGCCGTCGAGCGCCGGAGCGGCCCCAACCTGATCGGGACAGTACCCCCAGGCGACCTGCCGTTCGACGGCGGCGTACCGCTCCGGACGACACTGGTCCACCTGCGTGGACTGGGACTGTCCGGGTTCCGGCTGGCGCTGCCCACCTGGGGTGACCCGTTCGGTCTGGTGGGACCGGCCGAACTCAACCGGGCCGCCATCGAGGCACAGGAGGGGGTGCTGGTGCGGCTCGCCGAACGCCAGGTGGGACTGGTGCCCACCATCGATCGGCGTGGTTCATCCTACGTGGGGGTCTCGTGGACCCCGTATCCGGCGAACGCGACCGATCCCCAGGTACCCGGCCTGGCCGAGGCCGAGCAGCAGATGAAGCTGACCCTGCTCCGGGTCGTCCAGGAGATGGAGTCCGTGGACGACGTGGTCGGGTTCTCGCCCACCGTGCACGGGGAGCTGGGCGACACGGGAGCCCCGCTCCTCGCCCACGGCTACCCGGCGCGGGCGCACCGGGTCGCCGCGCAGGCGGTACGGCTCTCGAAGATCGTGGAACTGGCCGAGCCGGGATCGGGGCGCGGCCTCAACGCCCACCAGGCCGACGCACGGGCCCGTGCCCTGCGCGACCTCGACGCCGCGGCCCGCCGCGCACTCGTGGCCGCCCACGCCGCCCTCGACCACGGGCGGGGCCGACCGTAGACGGGCCGTGCCGGAAGACACGCGCCAGGCCCCGGCGGATGGACCCTGGGGGGTGCGCCGGGTTTTCTCGGGGTGAAGCCAGGGGATTCACCTGATCCACCGCGGGACCGTTCGGACCGATACTGGAGGGGAGGGGCCGTTCGTGGCCGACCCACCGAGGAGGAGAGCCGTCATCATGCAACCCGAGCACATCCGAGCTTCGGACGCGGACCGGGACCAGGTTGCCGAACGGCTCCGCGAGGCCCTCGCCGAGGGGCGGCTCTCGCCCGTGGAACACGAGGAACGGCTGGACACCCTGTACCGGGCCAAGACCATCGGGGAGCTGGCCCCGATCACCTCCGACCTGCCCGGACCCGGAGGCGTCGCCCACCCCGGCTTCACCTCCATGGACCGCAGCGACCCGGACAGCGGCATGGAGATCCTCGGCAGCGAAGCCCGTGACCTGGCCGGACAGAGCAAGGGCTCGGAGAACCTCGTGGCGGTCTTCGGCGGCTGCGAGCGACGCGGCCGGTGGCTGGTGGAGCCCCGGACCAACGTGTCGGTGCTCTGCGGCGGGGTGGAACTGGACCTGCGCGAGGCGGTGCTGAGCCAGCACGAGGTCACCATCCAGGTCGCCGTCATCATGGGCGGAGTGGACATCACGGTGCCCCACGGGGTCCGGGTGATCAACAACACCTCAGCGATCCTGGGCGGCACGGACCTCCACGGAACGGACCAGGTGACGGATCCGAACGCGCCGGTCGTGCGTCTGACCGGGACCTGCATGCTCGGCGGGGTGGACGTGAAGGCCAAGAAGGTCAAGAAGAAGCGCAAGGGCCGCCGCGACAAGTGAGCGCGGGGTGTCCACATAGTGAACTAGCTGCGAAAACCCCGGACCCTGCCCGTCACTTCCGCCCCACGGCCGAGTACCGTGGGTGGTGCCATGAGTGATGAATCCACGTTGTTGGTCACGATGACCGGGCGCGATCGCCCTGGCATCAGCGCACGCCTTCTGAGCACCCTCTCCGTCTTTCCCGTCACCCTCGTCGACCTGGAGCAGGTCGTCCTGGGCGGCCGCCTCGTCCTGGGTGCGGTCCTGGAGGTCGACCAGCGGGTCGCCCCCGGGGTCAGCGGACAGCGGGTCTTCGAGGAGATCCGCTCCGCCCTGGACAAGACCGCGATCGACCTCGACATGGAGGTCGAGTACGGCGGCGGCAACGGGCGCGTGAACGAGTTCGCCTCGGAGCGGCTCCACGTCACCGTACTCGCCGCGCCCCTGCGCCCCGGGGCCCTCGGCGCCATCACCTCGTGTGTGGCCCGGTCCGGCGCCAACATCGACCGGATCGAACGGCTCTCCGGGTACCCGGTGACCTCCGTGGAGATGGAGATCTCCGGAGGCAACCCGGACCAGCTCCGCGCGGAGCTGGCCATGGAGTCCGCCACCCAGGGCGTGGACGTCGCCGTGCAGTCCAGCGGGCTGCACCGCCGCGGCAAGCACCTCATCGTCATGGACGTCGACTCGACCCTCATCCAGGGCGAGGTCATCGAGCTCCTCGCGGCCCACGCCGGCTGTGAGGAGGAGGTGGCCCGGGTGACGGAGGAGGCGATGCGCGGAGAGCTCGACTTCGAGGAGTCGCTCCGCCGCCGCGTGGCCCTCCTCAAGGGGCTGGACGCCTCCGCCATCGACCTGGTCCGGGACGAGATCCAGCTGACCCCGGGTGCCCGCACCCTGGTCCGGACCCTGAAGCGCCTCGGCTACGAGTGCGGCATCGTGAGCGGCGGCTTCACCCAGATCACCGACGTGCTGGTGGAACGGCTCGGCCTGGACTACTCGGCCGCCAACACCCTGGAGATCGTCGACGGCGAGCTCACCGGCGAACTCCTCGGCCCCATCATCGACCGCAAGGGCAAGGCCACCACGCTCCAGCGCTTCGCCGAGGAGGCGGGCGTCCCCCTGGAGCAGACCGTCGCCGTGGGCGACGGCGCCAACGACCTGGACATGCTCCAGACCGCCGGTCTGGGCGTGGCCTTCAACGCGAAGCCGGTGGTGCGCCAGCAGGCGGACACCTCGGTGAACGTGCCCTACCTGGACACCATCGCCTTCATCCTGGGCATCACACGCGAGGAGATCGAGGCCGCCGACCTCCACGGCTGACCTCTGCAAGGACCCCCGGGACGCCCGACCAAGGGCCCCGGGGGTCCTTGATCCCCAGAGCAACCCCACCGCACCGCCACAACCCCGGTGCTTGAGGTCCTCCCACCTGGAGGCAGGGCTTCGCGCACACCCCAGCGCGCTCGTCAAGCCGCGCGAACGCTCAGACTCCCGGGCCAGGTGTCGAGTTGTCCACAGCCCCCCGTGGCGGCCCCTGACAGCCCCCACCCCAAGCGCCTAACCTCAATACCGGGGGAACCCACGCCTGCGCCCACACAGGGCTGCCCACACCAACATTCACAAACGCACAAACCCAGGCAACAAAAAAGAGGGAAGAGGAAGAACCCACC
>NZ_JBHYOW010000026.1:0-48389 GCF_042745575.1 Nocardiopsis sp. NPDC058789 | reverse complement strand
CGGACCCCGCCGATCTCCTCGGGCAGGGAGGTGGTCGCGGCGGCCATGACCCCGCCGGTGGGGGTGCACAACCCACGCAACGTCAACGCCGAACGGGCGGCGAGGACGTTCTCCGTGCGCGGAAGGTCCAGGTCCCGCACCCACGAGGACCAGTGGAGGGCCGCCTGCTCCTGGCGCTCCGCCTCGGTGCGCTCCTCGGCGGCGAGGGAGTCGGTGCCGCAGCGCAGTTCCAGCACCACGGGCCGTTCCGACCTCGGGTGGACGGTGGCGCGGGCGACGTCGTCGGTGCCGTCGTGGTCCACGCGCCACTCCACGCCGGGGGAGCGCAGGACCATGGGGAAGTCGGCGCCCTGCACGCGCAGGCCCTCGGGCTCGACGGTGATGCGGATGGGCGCGCGGCCGAAGTCGGGGCGCGGGGCGAACTCGACGGTGGCGGGGGTGACGCCGCCGATCACGCGGACGAGGTCGGTGCGGCCGGGCTCGGTGTCGTGGGCGAGGTAGTCGGTGACCTCCAGGCGGGACCAGCGGGTGCGCACGGTCATCGTGCCCGGCAGGTAGCGCTGGCCGAGGGGGAGCCCGCCGTGGGCGGGCGAGATCGCGAAGACGCCCGCCTGGCGGCCGCCCAGGACCTCCGCGAACAGGGCGTGGGAGTCCGGCTCGGGGTGGCAGAACCAGAGCAGACGCGCGTCCGGGCCGACCAGGGCGACGGACGCCTGGTTGGACAGCATCGACATGCGCTCGATGGGCGTGGGGCGCTCCCCGAACACCCAGGAGCGGCGCTCGGTGGCCAGGAGGGAGAGCAGGGACGCGGCGGTGGGGGTGTCCGGGACGCTGTGCGCGGCCTCGGTGGTCTCCTCACCGACCCGCACGCCCGCGTCGGCCCCGGCGTGCAGGTTCACGAACACCGACTCCTCGCCCTCGCCGCCGCCGATGTAGAGGATCGCGGTGGCCTCGACCTGCTCGCGGAGGAGTTCGAGGGCGGCGGACTTGTCGGCGGGCGGCGCGTCGGGGCCGGTGCCGGGGTGTCCGGGGTCGATGGTGAGGTCGGTGTCGAACTCGGTGCCGTAGGCGCCGACGAGGCGGACCTCGGCGGGCAGCCGGGAGAGGGCGGCCAGGTCACGCAGGGGGCGCGCGGAGATCACCGCGCACACGGTGCCGGGCAGGTCCGCGAGGTCGCGCAGGGCGCGGACGGCCTCGGGGAGCGGGCCCCGGTGGGTGGAGTCGACCGGGGCCAGGGCGCCGTCGTAGTCGCAGGCCACGAGCAGGCGTGAGGTGCGGGCCAACGCGGAGACGCGCTGCCGGACGTCGAGGGGCATGGTCTCCAGGGTCGTGTCGGTTGGTCCCTGCGGGACCGCCGGAGTCGCTCTGACCACCTGGGTGAGCGTCACGTTGCCTCCTCCACTGGTCCATTACCGACCTGGGAAATAGGTGAGATGTAGGACTCCGCGCGCATGTGTCCGGATCACCCGGGTCTCGTAGGGAGAACGTAGACCAGGTGGGCATGGCGCGGGATGAACTTCGCGGGCCTTTGAGTAGACCTAAAGAACATTTGGCATTCAAACGGATAAAACGGTCATCCGTGCTGTTCTGTAAAAGATCAGGTGCCTCAGAAGTCAACGCGAGACTACCTGCGACCTACACGTGCGCGTGCACGTGAAGGGAGTGATGCAGATCACGCATAGGTGAGGGGGTCGGACACGTCGAACCCCGCCCCCGGGCCGTGGAACGGGGTCCACGGCCGGTGGACGGGGTGCGCGGAGGACGGGGAGTGATCGGGGGTGCGCCGAAGCGCCGGTCAGGAGCTCGACGACTCCCATTCCGGCTTGCGGAGGTGGTGGACCCACGCGGGCGGGATGTTGGCGAACACCTTCTCCGAGCCGATTCCGTAACGGTCCAGCCAGTCCTGCACCACCCAGCTGGTCCGCGCCTGGCGGAGGTAGTCCTCGCGGCGGGCGATCACCGCCTTGACCTCCTTCGTGTACAGGTACCCGTAGAAGGAGAGCGTCCCGCCGGGGCGGAGCACGGTGAAGTAGTAGTCGAGGATGCCGCGCACGGTGTCGGCGGTGAAGTTGGCGAACGGCAGGCCGGAGACGATCACGTCGTAGGTGCGGTCGGTGCCCATCTCGTCCACGAGACAGGCGTGCACCTCCGCGCTGTCCGCGATCGGTGACATCACCGGATCGGTCTCCAGCAGGTGCTCCACGTAGGCGGCGAACTCCGGGTTGGCCTCCACGAAGTCCACGGTGTCACCCGGACGCATGGCCGCCGCGATCCCGCGGCTGATGGCGCCGGTTCCGGCACCCGCCTCCAGGATGCGCAACGGCTCGTCGGGATCGGGTCGGTGGCGGATGTGCTCGGCCATGGCGTGGGCCAGGGCGCTGCTGCTGGGCACGATGGAACCCGTCGCATGGAAGGTGCGCAACGCCTGGCTGAAGAAGAGTCTGGTGTCACGCAGACGTTCCTCCAGCCTGAGGGCGGCCAGGGGTCCGGTGGGGCTCTGGGTCTCGGACATGACTGAACGCTAACGCGTCGGTGTGTCCCAGGGGAGACCGCGCGGCCGTTTGTCCCGGAAACACCGCGTGGCCATCACCACCACCGGAACGGGAACCGGGGGCGCCTGAGCCGACCGGGCACGGCGCCACGGCCTACCCTGAGGGCATGAGCGACGCCGCCACGACCCCCGGACCCTCCCATCCCCGGACCGCACTGGTCACCGGGGCCTCCGGCGGGATCGGGGAGGAGTACGCCCGGCGCCTCGCCCAGCGCGGCTACGCCCTCGTCGTGGCCGCGCGCCGCCACGACCTCCTGGACGAGCTCGCGGAGCAGGTCCGGGAGCGGTACGGAACCTCCGTCGAGGTCCTGCCCGCCGACCTCGGCACCTCCGAGGGCGTCGCCGCCGTCGCCGCCCGCCTCACCGAGGACGGCACCGGTGAGCTCGCGCCGGTGGACCTGCTGGTCAACAACGCCGGGCGCGGCGACGGGGGGACCTTCACGGACCAGGACCCCGCCGAGATCGACGCCATGATCGACCTCAACGTCCGTGCCGTCCTCCACCTGGCCCGCGCGGTCCTGCCGGTGCAGATCGCCCGCCGCGCGCACGGGTACACGGAACCGCTGGGCGTGGTGAACGTGGCCTCGATGGCCGGGGAGATCCCCGCCAACCCGGGCGGATCGGTGTACGGCGCGGGCAAGAAGTTCGTGACCCTGTGGAGCGAGAGCGTCGCCGCCGAGGTGCGCAGGCACGGCGTCCAGGTCACCGTGGTCCTGCCCGGCTTCGTGCGCACCGACATGACCCGGGGCGTCCAGGAACAGGGGATGCCCGCCTTCGCCTTCGTCCCCAAGGAACACATCGTCCGCGACTCCCTGGCCGCCTGGTCCGCCGGGCGCCCGGCGGTCATCCCCGGAGCCCAGTACAAGGCCGCGGACGGCATCCTGCGTCTCCTGCCCCGCCCCCTCGTCCGCGCCGTCGCCCGCCGGATGGCCTGACCTGGGTCTCCCACATTCTGAGACATTCGGTCCCCGGTTGGTCACGGGCCGTCGGTTGCGCCTACCCTGGTACCGCACTGCCGGTCGAAGAAAGAGACCATGAAGACCTTCGAAGAGCTGTTCGCCGAGCTGTCAGAGAAGGCACGCTCCCGCCCCGAGGGGTCCGGGACCGTCGCCCAACTCGACGCCGGCGTCCATGCCATCGGCAAGAAGGTCGTCGAGGAGGCCGCTGAGGTCTGGATGGCCGCCGAGTACCAGTCGGACGACGAGGCCGCCGAAGAGATCTCGCAGCTCCTCTACCACCTCCAGGTTCTGATGCTGGCCCGTGGCCTGCGCCTCGAGGACGTCTACAAGCATCTGTAGGCCGGAACCCCGCGCCCCTCACCGGGCGCGTGCGCGGACCGGCCCACCGGACGTCCCCGAACCACGCCAGAACTGACAAGGAACCCGTCATGCCCGACATGCTCCGCATCGCCGTGCCCAACAAGGGCCAGCTGTCCGAACCCGCCGTCCAGATGCTGGGCGAGGCCGGGTACCGGCAGCGCAAGAGCAGCCGCGACCTCGTGCTGGTCGACCCCGACAACAACACCGAGTTCTTCTTCCTGCGCCCCAAGGACATCGCCGTCTACGTCGGAGAGGGGATCCTCCAGGCGGGGATCACCGGCCGCGACATGCTGCTGGACTCCGGCGCCCCGGTGGACGAGGTCCTGCCGCTGGGCTTCGGCGGCTCCACCTTCCGCTTCGCGGCGCCCGGCGGCGGCACGATGAAGGTCTCCGACCTCGACGGCAAGCGCGTCGCCACCTCCTTCGACGGCCTGCTCCGCGCCTACCTGGAGGAGCGCGGCATCGACGCGCGCGTCATCCACCTGGACGGCGCCGTGGAGAGCTCCGTGCAGCTCGGGGTGGCCGACGCGGTGGCCGACGTCGTCTCCACCGGCACCACGCTGCGCAACGCGGGGATGGAGACCTTCGGCGACCCGATCCTGGTCTCCGAGGCCGTCGTCATCCGGCCCACGGACGCCCCCGAGGACCGGCAGATCGACCAGCTGCTGCGCCGTCTGCGCGGCGTCCTCGTGGCCCGCGACTACGTGATGATGGACTACGACGTGCACGCCGAGAACCTGGAGGCGGCGGTCGCCCTCACCCCGGGCATGGAGGGACCGACGGTCTCCCCGCTGCACCGTGAGGGCTGGGTCGCGGTCCGTTCGATGGTGCCGCGCAAGGAGGCCCAGCGGATCATGGACGACCTCTGGCAGCTCGGCGCCCGCGCCATCCTGGTCACCGACATCTACGCCTGCCGCCTCTGAGCGCGACCCCGCTCAGCCGGGGGCGACGGTCAGCAGGGTCTCGTCGCCGTCGGCGGCGTCCGGGACGGTGACGTGCAGGACCCGCCGGGTGTCGTCCCAGCGCGACGTCCAGCCGTCGTCCCCGGCCGGGGTGTCCACGGTCAGCTCGTACCCGGCGCCGAAGACGTCCTCGGGCAGGTACAGCTCGGTGGACCCCGACGCCCCGTTCCCGGCGTAGCGCACCGTCAGGGCCCCGGTGGCGTCGTCATGCCGCAGTTCCCGGGGCTGGCCCGCCACCGCGCGCGGGTAGGCCCGGTTCATGACGTGGGCCAAGGGGCCGGGGGTGAGTTCGTCACCCTCGGCCCGGTCCTCCCAGGGACCCCACCCGTCGTGGTCGTTGGACCAGTAGGCGCGCCCGGCCGCCATCGCCTCGGTCTCCTCCAGCATCCGGCCGACGAACTCCGGAGCGCCCGCGCCGGACATGTCCAGGCCGAACTCGCCCAGCACGATCGGTGCCTCCAGGCGTTCGCCCACCACCCGGACGTTGCGGGACCACAGGTCCACGCTGGCGTCGATCCGCTCCCGGGCCCCGCCCGCGTAGGGCTGGCCCAGGTCCATGGGCAGGGCGTACATGTGCGGGGCGTAGACGATCCTCGGCTCGCCCTCGCGGGGGTCCTCGATCCGGGGCAGGAACGAGGGCAGGCCCCAGTTCACGCCCACGGCCTGGCCCTCCACGAAGATCCATGTGTCCTGGTCGACCTCCCGGACGCGCGCGACGGACCGGCGGTAGAGCTCCGCGAGGGGCCCGGCCTCGAAGTCGGCGCCCTGGAGGCTGCCGCCGAAGGGTTCGTTCATGAGGTCGTAGCCGATCACCGCCGGGTGGCCGGAGAAGCGCTCGGCCACGTGGCCCCAGGCGTCGGCGTAGGCGTCCATCAGTCCCGGGTGCTCCCCGGTGGTGCCCCAGAAGTGGTCGAAGGAGCGCACGACCCCGGGCTCCAGGTAGACCAGCTCCCACATCTCCCGGCTCTCCACCCGCAGCCCGTCGTCGTGGGTGGCCCACTCGGGGGCGCCGTTGCCGGAGTGCTCCTCGGGGCTGGTGTGGCGGCCGTACAGGTCCTGGTGCATGTCGAGCAGCACGTGGTACCCGCGGTCGGCGTACCACTCCACGCGCTCGGCGACGGCGTCCAGGTACTCCTCGTCGTAGACGCCCTCCTCGGGTTCCAGCGCCTGCCACTGGATGAGGAAGCGGACGAAGTTGGTGCCCATGGCGTCGTACTCGGCCTGGACGTCGTCCTCCGTGATCCACGGCAGCCGGTCCGGGTCGCCCTTGGCCGACCCCGACGTGTTCAGGCCGTGGAGGAAGAGCGCCCTGCCCTGGTCGTCGGTGAGGTACCGGGTGGGCCCCGGTTCGTGCGCGGTGGCGGCGGCGGTGAGGCCACCGGCCGCCAGCACGAGCGCGGCCAGGGCGGCGGTGACGAGCCTGCGGTGCAATCTCGCTCCTGGGGGGAGGGTGACTCCGGGAGGTGTGCGATGAGACCTGGGTCACTATCATGCAAAAGGTGAATGTTATTCGCAACAGCCCCCCGGCCCCCCGCCCCCTCCTCGTCCCCGGCGTCGCCGGGGCCGCGACCCTCGTCCCCTGCCTGCTCTTCGGGAACGCCGCCTTCCTCACCTGGCTGGGGTCCCGCGCCGCCTGGCTGACGCTGCCCACGTCACTGGGCGTCCCCTTCGCCTTCCCGAGGCTCAGCCTCACCACCCTCGTGGGCCAGCCGGGCTGGCACCTGGCGACCGAACTCCTCGCCGTCGCGGTCCTGGCCGCCGTCACCGCCCGGCGGGTCCACCGGGCACGCCGGGCCCGCCCCGGGGCGAACGCCTGGCGGACCCTGTTGTCCGCCTGGTCCGGAGTGGCCCTGGGGCTGGCACTGGCCAACGCCCTGCGCGCGTCCGCCGCCGTCCTGGCCGTGGGCGCGGGCCCGGCGGCCCTGTTCTCCTACGCCCTCGCCGGAGCCCTGACGGGCCTGCTGTGGGCGGTCTGCCTGGGATGGGTGTGCGCCGTACCGGCGGCCCTGACCCACCGACTCACCCGCCCGGAGGCCGTCACGCACTAGGGGCGAGGCGGTCGGACGCCTCCGCCCGTGGGGGGCCGGTCCCGGACCCGGGGAGGGTTCGACCGTGTCCGTCGGGGGATCAACCCCTCTCGTCCCCCACGGAGAGCAGGTCCTCGGTTGAACCCCGATCCGAGCTTCCTTCCCGCCTGGGCCCCCTGGGTCCTCGTCGTGGCGACCACCGCCCTGGTGACGTTCGCCGTACGCACGCGGGTCGCCCCCGAGAGCGGTTACGCCCGGGGGCAGGCCCACCGCGAACGCCTGCTCGGCATGGCGCCGTTCTTCTCCGAGCGCCGCCGAAGGGCGGCCCGCGCGATCCGTGCGGGCGAACGAGTGAGCGATCCGGAGCTGGGCCGGGTCGTCTACCTGCTGGCGTGGGAACGCCACTGGTACACGTTCAACCCCTGGCAGCCGCGCGGGATCGGTTCCCTGACCGTCGCGATGCTGGCCCTGTCCCTGGTCGGCGCCGCCTTCGCCACCGATCCCGACCTCGGGACACTCGCGGGGGTGCCAGCCCTCCTCCTGGCGGCGTACGCGGTCTACGAGACGGCGGTTCCCCGGCGACGGGCGGCCGAGGCGATGGCGGCCCACCGGGGGCATGGAACATCCGAGGACCCGTCACCGGGAGTCTGACCCTCCCGTCGGCGCTCAGGCCCCGGGCTTCTCCTGCCTGGGGCGGGACTGGAGGGCGGCCCAGATCAGGGGCACCTGGAGCGGGACGCGGCCCCAGGCGACGGCCCGGTTGTCCGCCACGGAGGGCAGGCGTCCGGAACCGGAGTCGAGCGCCATCCGGACGTTGGCGGGCCACACGGCCAGCAGCAGCGCCGCGCTGGCCGGTCCGGCCCACCTCCGGCGGGTCAGCAGTCCGGCGCCGCAGACCAGCTCGGCCACGCCGCTGCCGTACACGAACGCGCGGTGCGCGGGCAGCCGACGCGGCATGATCGCCTCGAACGGCCGTGGGGCCGCGAAGTGCAGCACCCCCGAACCCACGAACATCGCTCCCAGAGCGAGCGGGGCCGCTCCGCGCAGCTTCTCCAGGCGTTCACCCATGGACATACACACTCCTCACGTGACGCGCCGGAACCCAACCTACTCGTGAGTCAGGCGGAGGCCCCCACCGGCCCGCCGAACCGGATTCCACCGGCCCGACGCGCGGGGAACGGGCACAATGTGGGTCATGAACCAGCCAACGCGAGACCCCGAAGTCGAGGCTGACTCCGTCACCCTGGCCAGAGTGACGGGTGAGACCGGCGGTGACCTGGTGCTGCGCCGGGTGGGCGCGCACTACGAGATCTACTCCAACGGACTCTTCCTCATGGACACCCGCGACGGCACGTCGGAGCGGGAGATGGTGCGCGCCAGCCTGGCCGCGCTTCCCCCGGGCCGTTCGCACGCCCGTGTGCTGGTCGGCGGGCTGGGCGTGGGCTTCTCCGCCCGCGAGGCGCTCGACAACCCCCGCGTCTCCCGAGTGGACGTGGTGGAGCTCGAACCGCAGGTGATCGCCTGGCACGAGGACGAGCTCGGTGAGGCCGCCGAGTACGTCCACCGCGACCCCCGCTGCCGTATCCACAACGCCGACATCGTCGCCTGGATCGCGGAGGCCTCCGCCGCCGACCAGCCCGGCCGCTTCGACGTCATCTGCCTGGACACCGACAACGGACCGGACTGGACCGTGGTCGAGAACAACAACCGCCTGTACGAGGCGGCCGGGCTCGAACAGCTGACCCGGCTGCTCACCCCCGGCGGGGTGCTCTCGTTCTGGAGCGCCAACGCCGTGGACAGCTTCGAGGCCCTGCTGCGGGGTCGCTTCGCCACGGTGGAGGCCGTGGAGGTGGTGGTGGCCCGGGGCGTCCCGGACATGGTCTACCTGGCCTCCGACCCCCTCTGAGGCGCGGTCAGCCCTGGTTGCGGGACATGTAACGGGCGAACTCCTCCAGGGAGATCCGCTGGTCCCCGTCTCCGTCCATCGCGCGCACGACCTCGGCGGCCTGCTCGTCGGTGGTCTGGTCACCGAGGTTGCGCATCAGCGCGGCCAGCTCCTGGGCGGAGATGAGGCCGTCGTTGTCGGTGTCCACGAGGGTGAAGGTGGCGGCGTACTCGGTGGTGTCGGCCATCGGGGGCTCTCCGGTTCCTGCTGGGGAAAGGGCTCGCGCCAGGCTACCGACGGACGCCGCGCGGGGCCACCGGCAGGTCCCCGACCCGGAACACGCGCGAGGGGCCGCGCCCGCCCACCGGGCGGGACACGGCCCCTCCCAGGGGTCGTTCCGGGGATCAGTGTGCGTTCGTGGAGGCCTTCGAGCCGACCCAGCGGGCGACCACGGTGAAGGCCAGGACCAGGACGAACAGGCACAGCGCGGCGCCCCAGGCCCGGTCGATCCCGGCCTCGAAGGGCTGCGTGGCGCCCCGGTACAGCTGCATCGGGACCGCGCCCTGCGGGTCGCCCTGGAAGGTCGTCACGACCAGGCCCGTGCCGAAGGCGGTGAGCAGCAGCGGCGCCGTCTCACCGATGCCGCGCGCGATCGCCAGCATCGAACCGGTGGTCAGACCCGGCGCGGCGGCGGGCAGCACCGTGTGCACGATCGTCTGCCACTTGCGCGCGCCCAGGCCGTAGCTGGCGTTGCGCATCTCGTTGGGGACCAGCCGCAGCATCTCCTCCGAGGACCGGGTCACGATGGGCAGCATCATCACCGCGATGGCCACCGCGCCCACGAAGGTGCCGAAGCCCATGCCGCCCCAGCCGATCACCAGCAGGCCGTACACGAACAGGCCCACGAAGATCGAGGGGATGCCGGTCATCACGTCGGTGAAGAAGCGGATCGCCGAGGTCAGGCGGTTGGGCCCGTACTCCACGATGTACACGGCTGTGGCGATGCCGAACGGGATCGACATCAGGACGGCCAGCGCCATGATGTACAGCGTTCCGAAGAACCCGGCCGCGTAGCCGCCGCCCTCGCGCCGGGGCGGGGGCTCGACCTGCGTGACGAAGTCCAGGTTGACCACGCCGATGCCGCGACGGGTCACCTCGAAGACGATGAGGACCAGCGGGATCATCGCGACGACCATGGCGGCGGTCAGGACGACGGTGGCGCTCCGGTCCTTGAAGCGCCGGAAGGAGGAGCCCGGGGGGCGCTGGCTCAGGGGGGCGTGCCTGCTGGGGGGTGTCGAGGTCAGGGTGCTCATACGGCGGCGTCTCCCGTCATGCGTCCCAGACGCCAGACGATGACGCGGGCGAGGATGTTGACGATCATCGTGACCAGGAACAGGGCCACACCGATGGCCATCAGGGCGGTCCTGGACTCGGGGGTGGCCTCGCCGAAGGTCGCGGCGATGTGCGAGGCCATGCTGCTGCCCGTCCCGAACAGGCTCGCGCCCCAGGACTGGGATCCGCCGATCAGCATGAGAACGGCGATGGTCTCGCCCAGCGCGCGGCCCAGGCCGAGCATGGCGGCGGCCACGATCCCGGAGAAGCTGGCGGGCAGGACCACGTTGCGCAGGACCTCCCAGCGGGTGGAGCCCAGCGCGTACGCCGCCATCCGCTGCTCGACCGGGTGCACCGCGATGACCTCGCGGATGATGGCGGTCATGATGGGCAGGATCATGATGGCCAGCACGATCCCGGCGGACAGGTAGCCCACCCCGCGGATCGGGCCCTCGAAGAGGAAGAACCAGCCGAGGACGCCCTCCAGGAACTCGAAGAACGGCCGCAGCACGTTCGGCAGGAACCAGTGCAGGCCCCACAGGCCGAAGATGACGCTGGGGACCGCGGCGAGCAGCTCCACCGTGTAGGAGAGCGGCTTGGCGATCCGACGCGGCGCCATGTGGGTGAGGTAGAAGGACACCATGATCGCCAGCGGGAGCGCGATGACGATGGCGATGGTCGCGGTCACCAGGGTGCCGTAGATGAACGGCCAGGCGCCGTAGGTGCCGGTGATCTCGGACCGCGAGTTGCCCGACTGCCACTGCTCCCCCGTGAGGAAGCCGAAGAAGCCCTCCTTCGCGAAGACGGGCCAGGCCTCGGTGGTGGTGCGCAGGACCATCAGGGCCAGGATGACCAGGACGATGGTGCCGCAGGACGCGACGGCCCACTTGAAGAGGGGGTCGGCCATCCTCCCCTTGCTCGACCTCAGCGTCGTGCCCCGCCGGGGATCCTCCGGGGCCGGGGCCTCTGGGGCCTCAGTGGACATGGTGCTTCTCCTCTTGATGGCTTTCGTGGGAGTGGGAGATGCGGTGGCGCCCCGGTGGGGGCAGAGGGGCGGGGCCGGGGCGCTCCGGCCCCGGCCCCGGTGAGGGCTACTCCTGGGAGTCGTCCTCGGCGTTCGCGTCGGCGTCGGCCTCGGTGTCGCCGCCGCCCTCGTTCTCGGAGTTGGTGCGCTCGATCTCGGCGAGCACGCGCTCCTTGAGCTCGTCACCCAGCGGGGCGTAGCCCAGCTCCGCGACGATCTCGTTGGCGCCCTCGTCGGTCAGGGCCCAGGTCCAGAAGTCGATGATCGCGTCGGCCTCGGCCTGCTCGTAGCCGCAGGTGTAGGTGAAGATCCAGTTGGTACCGGCGATCGGGTAGCCCGCGCCGCCGATGCCGTCGATGCTGAACCGGAAGTCCTCGGGGATCTCCGCCTCCTCCGAGGCGGCCGTGGTGGACTCCAGGGTCGGCGCGATGGGCTCGCCGTCCGCGTTGATGACGTGGGCGGAGGCCAGGCCGGCCTCCTGCGCGAAGGCCTGGTTCACGTAGCCCACGCCGCCCGGGTTCTGGCTGATGCCCTGGGCGACACCGTCGTTGCCCTGGCCGCCGACCAGGCCGGGGGCCCAGTCGATCTCGCCGCCCGAGCCGTACTCGTCGGCCCACGAGTCCACCTCGGTGGAGAGGTAGTGGGTGAAGACCTCGGTGGTGCCGGAGCTGTCCGAACGGTGGACCGGGATGATCTCGTCGTCCGGCAGGTCCATGTCCGGGTTGAGGTCCGCGATGGCCGGGTCGGTGTACGAGGTGATGTCGCCGGAGTAGATGCCGGCGATGGTCTCGGCGTCCAGGACCAGACCGTCGAGGTCGGGGTTGTCGAAGGCGATGACGACCGAGCCGAACACGACCGGGAACTGGAGGGCCTCGCAGCCGCGGCCGTCGGCGGCGGTGGCCAGGTCCTCGTCGGTCAGGTAGCGCTCGGAGGAGCCGAAGTTGACCGTCTGCTCCAGGAACTGCTCGATGCCGGCGCCGGAGCCCACGCTCTGGTAGTTGATGCTGACGCCGGGCTGCACCTCCTGGCTGTAGGTGTGCATCCAGTCCTGGAAGAGCGGGTCGGGGAAGCTGGCCCCGGCACCGGTCAGCGAGGCGCTGAGGTCCCCGCCGGAGGCGGAGTCGTCCGCGCCGTCGGAGCCGCTGCCGCACGCCGTGGCGAGCAGGGGGATGGCCGCCAGGACGGCGAGCTTGGAACGCCCGTTGCGCATGTCGTGGTTCTCCTCGTTGAATGACCGCTGTCGGGGCTGACGTGAAACGACACTAGGCGCGTAGAAAGTCGCGGTGTCATCGAAATAGAGGCGGTTGGGTAGAAGAACAGTGAATGCCAGGTGAATGGGGGTTACTGTTTGATAACGGGCGCTGTGTGCGGGGGTGTGCGCGGTGGTGTGGGCGTTCCTCGGAGGTCCGCTCGTGTCCGCTCTGAACTGCTGTGATGGGATCGTTTCCGAGAGTGCTGTCGGTGTCGGTGATGCAGGGGGAGACAACTTCGCATTCTTCGGACGTCACCGTTTCGTGGGCTTCGGTAAAAGGTGACGCGCACATGAACGTCGGGCCACTCCGGCGTCGGCCGGAGAGGCCTCGAAAAAGTGCGCGATCTCCTTTGTCCGCCTACCCGGCGCTCGTCGTGTCCAGCCGGTAGCCGATGCCCCGGACCGTGTGGATGAACCGGGGCTGGGCCTCCGAGTCACCCAGCTTGTGACGCAGGCGCCGGATGTGCACGGCGATCGTGTTGTTCACCGGCGGGAGCGGCTTGCGCCAGACCTCGGTCCACAGCTCCTCCCTGCTGACCACCCGGCCGCTGTGCCGGAGCAGGAAGTCCATGATCCCGAACTCCCGCAGCGCCAGATTGACCGGCTGGCCGTCCACGAACAGCCGGTGCCCCAGCGCGTCCAGCTCCAGGTCGCCCGAGCGCAGTGCCACCGGTCCGCCGGGGGCGGATGACGGGGCGGTCTCGCTCCCCGGAAGCGAACCGCGCAGCAGCGCCGCGAGCTCGGGGATGCGGTAGGGGCGGTTCACACAGGCGGTGGCCCCCGCCGAGAGGGCCCGCATCGCCCGCTGCGAGTCGCCCGCGCCCACCCCGATCAGGATCGGGATGTCCATGGCCCGGCGCGTCACCCGCACCAGCGTCTCCAGGTCCACCTCGGGCGGGGCCGCGTTGGTCAGCAGGGTGTCCGGCCGCACCATCCCCACCCGGAGCAGGGCCTCGGCACCGTCCACGCACACCGTGATGTCCACGTCGTGTCCGCTCAGCGAGAGCACCAGCTGGTGCGACTGCTCGGACTCGGGCTCCACCAGCAGGACTCTCAACGGACCCTCCGTGCGCCGCGTCGTCTCGTCGTCCGGCGCGCCGGTGGGCGGGGGGACCGGTGCGGAGCGGGTGAGCGCGGGCATGGGCGGGTCCAGTTCGTCGAGAGCTACGGGGGCGGGTGGAGCTCGACCGGCCGGTCTACCCGAAGCGGCCCGAGATGTAGTCCTCGGTGCGCTGGTCGGAGGGCTTGCTGAAGATCGTCGCGGTCTCGTCGTACTCCACGAGGCTGCCGTAGCGGTCGCCCGCGTCGTCCACGCTGGCGGTGAAGAAGGCCGTGCGGTCCGAGACGCGCGCCGCCTGCTGCATGTTGTGGGTGACGATGACGATCGTGTACTCGGCCGCCAGCTCGTACATGAGGTCCTCGATCTTGAGGGTGGCGATCGGGTCGAGCGCCGAGCAGGGCTCGTCCATGAGGATGACCTCGGGGTTCACCGCGATGGTGCGGGCGATGCACAGGCGCTGCTGCTGACCGCCGGAGAGGGCGAAGGCGCTCTCCTTGAGCTTGTCCTTGACCTCGTCCCACAGGGCGGCCTTGGTGAGGGTCTCCTCGACCAGGTCGTCCATGTTGCCGCGCGTCCCGTTGATCCGGGGGCCGTAGGCGACGTTGTCGTAGATGGACTTGGGGAACGGGTTGGGCTTCTGGAAGACCATCCCGATCCGGCGGCGTACCTCGATCGGGTCCACGTCGGAGGCGTACAGGTCCTCACCGTGGTAGGTCACCCGGCCCTCGACCCGCGCGCCCGGGATGAGGTCGTTCATCCGGTTGAGCGTGCGCAGGACCGTGCTCTTGCCGCAGCCGGAGGGGCCGATCATCGCGGTGATCTGGCGCGGGCCCACCTTCATGTCCACGTCGCGCACGGCCTTGTTGGACCCGTAGTGGATCGACAGGTCGCTGATGTCGAAGACGGGGTCGCCCAGGCCGGGGACCTCGCGGTTGTACCGGACGGTGTCGGGGGCGATGCCGCGGCCGGACTCGGTGCCTCGCGGGGTCGCGGTGTTGCTGACAGACATGGGGCCACTTCCGGTTCGGACGGAGCTCGGTGTGCGTGAGGGGATGAAACCCGCGGAGTGCGGTCGATTCCCATGCAAATATGTCCGCGTGAAGCCAGGGTGAACGAACCCCGTGGCCAAGATGAACGTGGGCGGTGGAGTAGGAAGCCCCCGGTGACGTTCGGGTGTCCTCCCCGGTCGGAGCGGTCACGGGCCCCGGACCGCCCCCGCACACGAACGCCCCGACGCCCGTGCCGGTCGTGGCACGGTCGTCGGGGCGGTCGACGCTGGGAGGGTCCGCTACTGGGCGGAGCCCTCGCCCTGCTCGGAGATCTTCTGCTTGACCTCGTTCATGTCCAGCTCCCGGGCCTGGGTGATCAGGCTCTCCAGGGCCTCGGAGGGGAGGGCACCCGGCTCGTTGTAGATGACCGTCTGGTCGCGCACGATCATCAGCGTCGGGATCGACTGGATCTTGAACTCGAAGGCGAGCTCCCGCTGGGCCTCGGTGTCGACCTTGGCGTGCACGATGTCCGTGTGCTTCTCCGAGGACTTGTCGAACACGGGGGCGAACTGGCGGCAGGGACCGCACCAGTCAGCCCAGAAGTCGATCAGGACGAAGCTGTTGTCCTTCAGCGTTTCCGCGAAGTTGTCTTTGGTGAGTTCGACGGTGGACACGTGGTCTCCTGCTCTTCGTTCGTTGTTGGTGTCGACCGGTGGCCAACTGCCATCCTCTTGGGTGCTACAGCGGTCGTGCCCACTCGTTTGTTCCACATGCCTCGGAGGCGGTGCGCGCACGCGCCGCCGACCGGTGGTTTCCGACACAACGCGTGTTGTCGACCTGTTTGGGAGGAAAGGGCGAACACGGTTAGTGTCGGCCTGCGGGGCACGGGTTCATTGTCGTGACCAGAGCTTCCGTTGTGGGTCGAACGCCGAAAACCGGGGGGACCGATGAGCTCCGAGGCGCCGGGGGACGAACAGGGCGTGGACTACCGCTTCACCCTCGCCAACGAACGTACCTTCCTGGCGTGGATCCGGACCGCGTTGGCGTTGCTCGCGGGTGCGGTCGCCGTCCTCCACCTGCTGCCCCTGGGCTGGGACGAGGCGCCGCGCACCCTGGTGGGACTGCTGCTGGCCGTCCTCGCCGGGATCGTCACCGTGTACGCGCCGCTGCGCTGGTACCGCGTGCAGCGGGTGATGAGCCGGGGCGAACCCCTCCCGATGAGCCTGCTCCCGCTGGTCACCACGTTCGCCGTGGCGGCGGTGTGCCTCCTGGTCCTGCTGGGGAACCTGCTGTGAGACCCCGGGAGGTCCGTCGGGACCCCGGCCTCCAGCCCGAACGCACCCTGCTGTCCTGGCAGCGGGCGCTCATCCTGCTCGCCGTGGTGGGCCTGGTCTACCTGCGGGGGCCGCTCGACCCCGCCTCCGGCGTCGTCCCGGAGGTGGCGCCCGCGCTCCGGGCGGCCGTCATGGCCTTCACCCTGCTGCTGGGCACCGGCCTCGGGCTGCACCTGTGGCTGCGGTGGCGGCGCACCGAGTACGGGCTCCGGGAACCGGGGACGGGGCGGGCGCCGCTGAGTGTGGCCCGCCCGTGGGCGATGGTCCTGCTCAGCGCGGGCGTCCTCGTCCTGACCCTGGTCGTGGTGGCGACCGTGCTCCTGCCGTGAGCGCGCCGCCGGAGTCGCGCTGTTCTCCGTGAGGCGGGGGCGGGGCCTCGTCGGCGTCGTCGCGACCTCCGTCGGGACCCGTCCCCGCACGGAGGGGAGACGGACGGGAGGGGCCGGGCGGCGGGGCACCCGGGGGACGACCTCCCGTCAGTGGTTGTCGCGGCCGTCGCGGGACCGCGGTCCCGCTGGCGCGCCCCTAGGCCGGGGCGGGTGCCGGGACCGGTCGGTCCGAGCGGCGGTGCTCGATGATGGACCCGATGATGGCGTCGAGGTCGCGCGTGGGCTCGTAACCGATCAGCCGCCGGGCCAGCGAGGTGTCCGGGTACCGGCGCTGCATGTCCTCGTAGCCCTCGCCGTAGGCCTCCTCGTACTCCATGTAGGTGACCGCGCTGCCCGAGCCGGTCAGGCCCACGACCCGGTCGGCCAGGCCCCGGATCGACACCTCCTCGTGCCCGCCCAGGTTGACCGCCTGGTTGTGGGCCTCGGGGGTGTCCATCAGCCGGGTCATCGCGGGCACCACGTCGAACACCGAACCGAAGCAGCGGCGCTGGTCGCCCGTCCCGTAGACGGTGACGGGCTCGCCGGACAGCGCCTGGTCGACGAACCGGGGCACGACCATCCCGTATCTGCCGGTCTGCCGTGGGCCCACCACGTTGAAGAAGCGGGTGATGACGCAGGGCACGCCGGACTCCGCGCCGTGGACGTAGGCGACCAGCTCGTCCAGCCCCTTGGCGGCGGCGTAGGACCAGCGGCTCTTGGTGGCCGAGCCGTAGATCCGGTCGGCGTCCTCCCTGATGCCGTCCGCGTCGTTCTTGCCGTAGACCTCGCTGGTCGAGGCGACCATGTACGGGACGCGGTGCCGGACCGCGGCCTCCACGACGTTCTCGGTGCCGTGCAGGTTGATCCGCAGCGAGCGGAGCGGGTTGTCGACGATGTTGTAGACGCCCACGGCGGCGGCCAGGTGGAACACGGTGTCCGCCTCCGAGACGAGCCGGTCCACCAGGTCCCGGTCGAGGATGTCCCCCTGGACGAACCGGAAGGCGGGAGAACCCTTCAACTGGGACAGGTTGGACAGCGACCCTGTCGAGAGGTCGTCCAGGACGGTGACCTCGTGTCCCCGGGCGACCAGGTGGTCGCACAGGTGGGAGCCGATGAACCCGGCTCCACCGGTGATGACGGCCTTCATGGTTTTCCCTCCACTACGGGTGGTGCGGGCGTTCCGCACTTCACGGGGGTGGGTTTCGTGTGACGGGTGGGGGAGCGGTGAGTTCGCGCCGTGCGTCCGGTCAGGCCAGGTGCCGCAGGACGTGGTAGCCCTCTCCCAGGGCCACCCCGGCCTGCATGCCCCGGAGGACCGCGAGGCTGCGCAGGGTGAGTTCCGAACGCGTGTGGGGGTGCTCGTGGCTCTGGGAGCCGTACAGCTCCATGGCCTGGAGCTTGGCCTCCAGGTCCGCGTCGGAGAGCTCGACGATGAGGTTGGGGGAGTCCACGGGCTCGGACCGCCACTGGTCGGCGGCCTCCTCGTAGGAGAGCACCAGGGCGGGGTGGTGGCGCAGACCGGTGTTCGAGGGGCGCAGGGCGGTGTGCACCGCCTCCGCCACGGCCTGGTGGTCCTGGTTGTAGCTCGTGCGGTGCGGCACGAGCACCACGGTGGGCCGCAGGAGCGCGATCGAGAGCGGGCTCTCCCGCTCGATCAGCCGCGTCAGGTCCACCCGGGGGAGCGTGTCCAGCCGCAGGTGGTGCTCGTCGCCGGGCAGCGCCATGTGCCAGTCGTCCCAGCGGAAGTGCTCCGCGACCTTCTTGATCTCGGTGTGGCGCTCCTCGGCCGTGGAGAAGCCCTTCGGTGACTGGTCGGCGGTGTCGCCGACCGTCAGGAACTGCACGAAGACCTCCGCGCCCGCGCGCTTGGCCTTGTGCATCAGGCCGCCGCAGCCGAGGGTCTCGTCGTCGGGGTGGGGGGAGTAGACCAGGAGGCGCTCCTGGGACCAGTCCGTCGTCATGCGGGTTTCCCGTTCTTTGCCGAAGTGGGGCGATCTGTCGCCGCCCGGGCCGCCGGGCCCACCGCGCCCGCTGGCTCGGGTGGACGGTGCCCGCGCTCGCTGATCGGTGTCAGTCGCGGGCTCGCGCCTGACGGAGCACGCCCAGCGCGTCCGGTCCGGCGTTGAGCAGGAGGTCGATCGCCGACAGGCGCGGCACGAAGTCGTCGGAGGGGCCGCGCGTGTGCTGCCGGTACACCGGATGGCGGAACTCCTGCCACTCGACGGCGACTCCGTAGCGGCCCAGGACCGCGGGGTCCAGGTAGCCCCGCGCGCCGTCGCCCGAGAGCAGGGTGTCCGCTCCCGCCTTGGCGCAGATCTGGGCCAACAGCTCGCTCTTGTGCCCGGGGAAGTCCCCGAGCTCGCTCGCGCGCAGGACGGGTGTGTCGATGCCGAATCCGCGTGTCAGCAGGCGCGTGGTGGCGATGGCGAGGTCCGCGAGGTCGTCCCACTCCGTTTCGTAGAGTCGGGCGATTTCCTCCCGGTAATCGGCCCAGAAGGGTGCCTTGCGGTAACAGTGTTCAGAGAGTGCTCTGAAGTGCTTGCTGCGCCATTTCTGTGATTTGTCTATTTTCTTGTCGCGGATGAGCTCGTCGCGGCTCCCTTGGGCGACGGGCACGGTAAGCAGCACAGGATCACCGTGCCCCGCGACGTAGTTTCGGTTCTGCCAACCCCGACGTTCGAACTGAACCGTGTCAAGCATGATGAAACGGTCGGAACGGTCGATCTTGTCGATCAGCCCCAGCCAGGGCCAGTAGTGCGGCTGGTGGACGGCCACGCGCACGCGCGCGTCGTCGTCACTGGTCAGGGCGGTCCCTCCGGGGGCGGATCCCGGGTCGCCGTGCGCGGGATCTGGCGCGGGGGATCGTGGCTCGCCGATCACGCCGGGCGTTCTCCTTAGCTCGTCGGACGGACGACGGGGATTTACCGAAACCCCATGCGTCCCCTCAACCGGGGGTGGCGGTCACCCCCGGGCACCTCGTCGCAAATATCTTCTAATGGGTACCACCTCACGCAAGCCCATGTATACGATTTGCGTGGCCTACATAGGACGCGAACCCGGGTGAACCCGTCGTCCGCGTAAGGCGTCAACCCAACGCCGACTTTGTGGTTTCATGTCGGTCCGAAACCGAGGACATTCGAAGGGTCCCAGGGCTGTGCGTATCGTGCGTTTCATCGGTGGGCTGCTCACCGGGCTCATCGCCCTGGTGCTGGCCGCCGCCCTCTTCGTCTACTGGTTCGACTTCGCGTCGTCCATGGCCGCGGCCGCCGGACTCGGCGCCCTCGGGTACGTCTTCCTGTGGATGGCCTTCGGCCTGAACCTGCTGCTGTGGACCGTGGTCGGCCTGCTCAGGCTGGCCGAGGACGGGGCGCGCGCGGCGCTGCGCCGACGCCCCGAGGGCCGGCGCGCGAGCGTCGCCGGGAACCGTGAACGGCGACCCCTCCTCGTCGGCGCGGGCGGCCCCGGGAACGCCGAGGCGCTGACCGGCGGCGAGACGGCCGGGTCCGCCGAGGGGGGAACGGTCGACACCGTGACCCCGGGCGGCGGCCCGCTGGTGGCGGAGACCCCCGGGGACGCCACCCTCGCCGTCATCATCCCGGCCCACAACGAGGAGCCCGTGATCGGCGCCGCGATCTCCTCCGCCCTGGGCCTGTTCGACCGCTGGGACGTCTACGTCGTCTCCGACTCGTCCGGGGACGCGACCGCCGACATCGCGGCGCGGACCGGCGTGAACGTCCTCGAACTCCTCACCAACCGGGGCAAGGCGGGGGCCATCGAGGCGGTCATCGAGGAGTTCTCGCTGACCGAGAACTACGACGGTGTACTGATCCTGGACGCGGACACGGAGCTCGACCCGGGGTACGTCGAGGGTGCCAGACGGCAGCTCAGGGACCCGGAGGTGGCGGCCGTCGCGGGCTTCGTCGTCTCGGAGTGGAAGCCCGCGGAGCGGGGCCTGGTCGGACGGGTCATCTCGGCCTACCGGGACCGCCTGTACTTCATGCTCCAGTACCTCATGCGTTTCGGGCAGACCTGGAAGCGCACCAACGTGGCCTTCATCGTGCCGGGGTTCGCGAGCGTGTACCGCAGCCGGGCGCTGAGGGAGATCACCGTCAACCCCCCGGGGCTGGTGATCGAGGACTTCAACATGACCTTCGAGGTGCACCACAAGCGCCTCGGGCGGGTCTCCATGCGGCCGGACACCAAGGCCTACAGCCAGGATCCGTTCACGTTCCGGGACTACCGCAAGCAGGTGGGTCGTTGGACCCTCGGCTTCTGGCAGACGGTGCGGCGGCACAGGGTCTGGCCGAGTTTCTTCTGGGTGGCCCTGGCCCTGTACATCGTCGAGGTCGTGCTGGTCTCGGCGCTGTTCCTGGTGACCGTGGCGATCGCGCTGTTCGTGCTCCTGGGCACCTTCGCCGGGGAGGCGCTGACCGGGGTGCCGTTCCTCTCCGAGGGGTTCACGGCGGTCACGGCGTTCCTGCCACTGACGGCCCTGGCCATCGGCCTGCTCGTGCCGGACTACGTGCTCACCTGCGTCATGACCATGGTGCGGCGGCGGCCCTCGTACCTGTTCTACGGGCTGTTCTTCTTCCCGATCCGGATCGTGGACTCCTACCTGGCCCTGCGGATGATCCCCAAGGCCTGGACCGCCAGGTCCGACGGCCGGTGGAGCAGCCCCACCCGGGTCTCCCGGCGGGACCCCGGGTAGCCGCTTCGACCTGCGGAAATGTGAGATTCTCCGAGCATGACCACCCCAGGGGCCCGCCGTGCCGGACACCGCTTAGCCTCGATGGAGGGGACCCGACCCTCCTCGGGGCGCAGTCGTTGAATGGGTGAAGTCGCAGTGGACAAGAGGCGTGTGTCGTTCGCGTTGTACCGGGTGCTCGCGTACATCACGGGAGTCTTCCTGTTGGGTCTGACCTTCCTGGCCATGCCCGCGAAGTACCTGGTGGGCGAGGACTCGATGTTCCACCTGGTCGGCGCCCCCGAGGGGTGGGAGCACTGGTTCGGCCCCGAGTCGCCGCTGATGCTCTACGTCGTCATGCCGCACGGCTACATCTACATGGCCTACGTGCTGGTCGTCCTGTGGGTGTCCCTGGACCGCCGCTGGGGGGCGGGCCGCACCCTGGGCGTCGTGCTCGCGGGCACCGTCCCGGTCCTGGGCTTCGTGGTCGAGCACCGCGTGGTCCGGTCCGAGCAGGCGAAGGAGATCGCCGCCGACCAGCCTCAGGAACCCGCCGCCACGGGCTGATGCTCCCGGGATCCCTCCGCCAGTTCACGGCGCACGAGGATGATCCAGAAGATCACGGCGGAGACCCCGAACATGGCCCACTGCACGGCGTAGCTGAGGCTGCGCCAGTTGACCGTGAACTCCGTGGGCGGCTCGGGCGGAGGCACCGGTGTGAGCCCGTCGACGGCGGGCTCACTCTCGGGCAGGGTGACGTAGGCCGCGTAGAGGCGGTGGTCCCACTCACCGACCAGCACGGACGGGGCGATCCGCTCGACCGTTCCGACCTCGGGGGAGCCCATCGGGACGAACCCCTCCGCGGCGTCCTGGGGCGGCTGGAGCCACCCGGTGACGGTGACGTCCCCCTCGGGGACGGCCGGGAGCCCGGTGCCGTCCTCCGTCCAGCCGCGGCTCACGGTCATGGCCGCCCCGTCCTCGGTGACGAGGGGGAGGACCAGCACGTACCCGTCGACCCCGTCCAGGCGTCGGGGCACGAGGAGCTGCGCCTCGGCGTCGTAGCGCCCGGACACCTCGACCGCCGTGTTGGTCGTGAGGTTGGGGTGCAGGAACTCGCCGGGTTCACCGAGATCGGAGACGGGGATGGCGTCGGCCAGGTCCTCGACCGGGTTGGTGATGACGTCGCGGTCGGGCTCGAAGGCACTGGTGCCCTGCCAGTAGGTGCCCGCGACGCACACGGCGACCACCAGGACGGCCAGCAGGTGCAGACCGAGCCAGCGTGGGCTGAAGAGCGGAGATCTCACCCGACCAGGCTATGTCCGCCCTCGGAGCGCCCACTCATGACCCCGTGTTGACGATGCCCACACCCCGCTTGGCCGGGCCACGGCCCAGGAATGACGATCACTTTAAGTAGTTTCTCGTGACACAGGGTTGTTATTCGTGGGTGTGGTGGGTAGTGTCTCTACCAACGCGGAACGACAAGATCGCTTCCACGTGGCAGACCTTCAGGCCGCGACTCCAGGGGGGAGGAGTCGCAGGCCGCTTCCCAGAGCGAGGGTTGCCTCCGTACTTTGAGGGGGGATGCGGAGGCGACCCTCGCCACCTCGTAGACGGGGACGTTTCCACTGTTCAGTGGAAACGTCCCCGTCGTCGTTTCACGACCGCTGGCTCCGGGGGTTCCCCGGCTCGGTCCGGCGGCGCTCCCCCGAGGCCTCCGTGCGGCTCCGGTGGCGCGCCGCGTACACGCGCAGTGCCAGGTTGACCGCGTCGTCCCTGGTGCGCGCGCCCGAGAAACGCATGGCCTCCCGCAGGGCCTCGTCGTCGATGTCGATCCAGGTCGGGCTCACTCCGCGCTCCTCGCCGCTCGGGATGGGGTCGGGGCCCATCGTCCCGCATGCGGAGGGTGGCGCGCGCACTACCGAGGGTGGTGTCGGTCAGCCCATCGTCTTCTGGCCGTCGAGGGACTCCCGGATGATGTCGGCGTGCCCGCAGTGCTGCGCGGTCTCGCGGATCAGGTGGATGACCACGTCACGGGCGGTCCAGGACGTGTCCTCCGGGAACCACGGCGCGGCCGGGAGCTTCTGGCTGACCTCCAGGTCCGGCAGGCCGCGGACGTACGCGTCGGTCGCCTCGGCCTGCCGCTCGTAGGCGGCGAGCGTCCCCTCCAGGGTCTCCTCACCGATCAGCCGGAAGCTGTTCTCGTGATGGTCCAGGGTCTCCTGGGACTCGTAGTCGACCTCCTGCGGGCCCTCCTCGATGAACCTGACCCACCCCTCCTCCATCTGGGTCACGTGCTTGACGATCCCGGCCAGACACAGCTCGCTCCTGGTGGTGCGCCGGGTGGCCTCCTCCTGGTCCAACCCCCGGAGGGTGGTGAGCAGGAACGCGCGCTGCTGGGCCAGGAAGGTCAGCAGCGACTCACGCTCGGCGTTGACCTGGTTGTTCGTCGCGCCCATGGAAACTCCTACGTCGGTCCGTTCGGATGTCTCGACCCTAGGGAGCGAGGCGGTCATCCACTGTCCTCCATGTACCGGGCATGACCGGGTTTTCTGGCTTCCTTGAAAGCTCTGCGGATAGCCTGGCGGTCTGGCGACCCGGAGGTTCCATGGCCCTGATTCCGCTCCAGTACCGGCTCGACGGCCCCAGGCACGCGCCCGTCGTGCTCCTCGTTCCGCCGTTCGGTACGAAGATGTCGGTCTGGGAACCCCAGATGCCCGAGCTCACCCGGAACCGCCAGGTGCTGCGGATCAACCACCGGGGCCACGGCTTCTCACCGGCGCCCGAGGGCCCCTACACGGTCGAGGACCTGGCGCTGGACGTCCTCGGACTCCTGGAGGACCGGGGGTTCACGCGGGTCTCGGCGGTCGGCGGCGGCCTCGGCGGCGCCCTCCTGCTGTGGATCGCCGCCAACTCACCGCGCACGCTGGAGCGGCTGGTGCTCCTGGCCGGAACGTCCCGGACCCCGCCCACGCACCGCTGGGACCGGATCGCCTCCGAGGTCCGCGAGGGCGGCATGGACGCGGTGACCGCCGAGGTGGTCCTGCCCTGGTTCACCCCCGACCTGACCGACGACCGCCCGGAGGTGGCGGCCCGGTTCACGGAGGACTTCGGCTCCGTCGACCCGCACGCCTACGCCTCGATCTGCGACGCCCTGGCCGCCATGGACCAGCGCAACCTGGTCTCCGGCGTGCGTGTGCCGACCCTGGTCGCCTCCGCCGCGCACGATCCCCTGCTGCCCCCGGGGCACGGGCGGCGCCTGGCCGACGGGATCTCCCAGGCGCGGTTCGAGGTGGTCCCCGGCGCCGCGCACCTGCTCGGTGTGGAACGCGCCGACCGGGTCAACCGACTGCTCGCGGAGCACGTCGCGGCCTGAGTCAGACCAGCGGGACCAGGGGGCTGTTGACCTCCAGCAGGTAGCCGTCCGGGTCGCGGAAGTGCGCGGCGCGGATGCCCCACGCCGTCCAGTCGCGGGGCTCCATCACGAGGCGGGCGCCGCTCGCCACCAGTCCGGCGGCCGTCTCGTCCACGTCGTCCACCTCGAAGATCACCGCGAGCCGGTCCTGGTGGGGGAGGGCGGGATCGGCGGTGTCCGTCTCCAGGGCCTCGGCCATCACCTCGCGCTGGTTGAGGGCCAGTCGCGTCCCGGAGCGCACGTCGAACTCGGCGTAGCGGCTCACCTCGTCGCCCCACAGGACGGGGAGCTTGAGGACGTCGGCGTAGAAACGGAAGCAGGCCTCGTAGTCGTTCACGAGGAGCCGGATGTAGCTACAGCGCATGGGGGCCTCCTGCCGTGCGGGCTGGGTGGTCGGCACCATTCTCGGGTCCGAGCATGCCGTACACCTGAGTATCCGTACCCGGATGACGCATGGCCGGATCCGGCCACCCGTGTCGCCCCTCCCCAGCCCGACGAGCAGCTCGACGACGCCCGGTGGCCTACAGGAAGGGGTCGGGGCCCGCCCAGCCGTGGGTGTCGCGCTGGCGGGCCTCGGCGAGCTCGTCCTCGCTCAGGACGCGGGGCTCTCCGACCTGGCGGGCGCGCAGGTAGGCGGCACAGAGCCAGTCGAGCAGCCGGAAGTTCGCCAGGGCCTGCTCCAGGCCGCGCCCGAGGGCCAGTCCGCCGTGGTTGGCGAGCAGGGCGGCGTCGCGGCCCTTGAGGGCCTTGACCGCCTGGTCGGCGATGTCGCCGGTGCCGTAGGGCATGTACGGGGTCACGCTGACGGCGCCGCCCAGACCGGCGGCGCGGTGGTGGATCGGGGGAAGCTCGGGGAACACCGAGGAGACCGCGACGGTGTCCGCGGTGAACGCGTTGACCACGGCGAGGGCCTCCCGGCCCTGTTCGGCGGCGTGGCGGTGCACCGCCATGTGGAGCGTGGTCTCGGCGGCGGGGTCGCGCCGACCCTCCAGCATCCGGTCGTCCAGCGACATCACCGGGCAGTCGATCGGCTGGATCTGGTCCAGGGGCACCCCGTGCGGGGTGACGACCACCAGGTCGCCGCTGCGGACACTGACGGTCCCGGCCTCGCCGGGCGCCGTCCCGGGGTGCTGGGCGATGGCGCGGGCGGTCAGGCAGACGTCGCGACGTTCCTGTTCCAGCTGCATACGATCCTCGGTGGGGTGTGCGGTCAGCGGTCCCCGGGGGGACTCGGACCAACCGACTTAGGTACACCTAATGTACGTGATGGCGTCCGATATGTCTTCCCCGCCTACGCCACCAGGCCGTGCCGGTAGGCGTACACCACCGCCTGGACGCGGTCGCGCAGGTCGAGCTTGGTCAGGATGCGCGAGACGAACGTCTTCACGGTCTCCTGGCTGATGAACAGGCTCGTGGCGATCTCGCCGTTGGAGAGCCCGTTGGCGATCAGCCCCAGCACCTCCCGTTCGCGGGGGGTGAGGGGGAGGTCCGTCTCGGGGGCGTGGGTGGGCCGGATCCGGGCGGCGAAGCGGCCCACCAGCTGGCGGGTGACCTCGGGGTCCAGCAGCGCGGCGCCGGAGGCCACGGTGCGGATGCCGTGCAGCAGCTGGTCCGGGGGAGCGTCCTTGAGCAGGAACCCGCTCGCGCCCGCGCGCAGCGCCTCGTAGACGTACTCGTCGAGGCTGAAGGTGGTGACCACCAGGACCTTCACCGGGTGCTCCACCTCCGATCCGGCCAGCAGCCGGGTCGCCTCGATCCCGTCGAGCTCGGGCATCCGCACGTCCATCACCACGACGTCCGGCCGCAGGCGCCCCGCGAGCTCCACGGCGGCGCGGCCGTCACCGCACTCACCGACGACCTCCATGTCCGGCTGCACGCCGATGATCGTCACCAGCCCCGTGCGGATCAGCACCTGGTCGTCGCAGACCAGCACCCGGATGCTCATGGCCGCGCGGGGATGCGGGCGTGCACGGTGAACCCCTCACCGCGGGGTCCGGCGGAGAACTCGCCGCCCATGACCTCGACGCGCTCGCGCAGCCCGACCAGGCCCCGTCCGCTGCCGCCGGGGGAGACCCCGGGGGGTCCGGGGCGCTCGGTGTCGACGTTCACTGTGATCTCCTCGGGACGGTGACGCACGCGCACCGTGGTGGGGCTCCCGTGCGCGTACTTGAGGGCGTTGGTCAGCGCCTCGCGCACGACCCGGTGCGCGACGAGTTCGGCGCCGTTCCCGGTCTCGGCCGGGGCGCCCTCCTCGCTGAACACCACGGGCTGCCCGGCCCGGCGGGTCCGTTCCACCACGTCGAGCATCCCTTCGTCGTTGGCGGGCGCGGGGTTGGCGGGGTCGAGCACGTCCAGGAGCTGCCGCAGGTCGGTGATGGCCTGGCGGCCGGTGTCGGTGACCGTGCCCAGGGTCCGGTCGAGGTGTTCGGGCGCGGCGGTCAGGTAGCGCGCGGCCTCGGTCTGCACGACCATCGCGGTGACGTGGTGAGTGACGACGTCGTGGAGTTCCCGCGCGATGCGGGCGCGTTCGGCGGCCAGGGTGTCGGCCGCGAGACGGCGGCGCCGCTCGGCCTCGGCCACCCGGGTCGACCGCACCCACGAGCCGATCCCCCAGGCCAGGCCGTGCGCGAAGTAGAAGATGACCCACTCGGCCGGGGTCTCCCCCTCGCCCAGCCGGGTCAGGGCCAAGGCCAGCGCCACGAACCCCACCGTGCCCGCCAGCAGGGTGGTGCGCCGGTACCGGTCGAGGTGGACGCCCGCGCTCATGAGCGCGATGGGCATCGCGGTCCCGGCGATCAGGTGGTAGCCGCTCAGCTGGTCGAGGGCGAAGCCGACCGCCACCAGAGCCAGGGTCAGCGCGGGCCACCGCCGTCGACCGGCCAGGGGCAGGCACTGGAGGGCGAGCGCGACCACGCCCAGGGCGTCGAGGGGGCGGTCCGGCACACCGCCGACCTGGGTGCCGTATCCGTGCAGGTCGGGGACGCAGGAGACGGACAGGAGGAGGAGTGCCAGGGGCAGGTCTCGAACGGTGACGTCGAGCCGCCGCCACAGGAGGGGGAGACGTCGGAACCAGGTCACGGACGCAGTGTAGTCGCGCGGAGCCACGGCGACGCGCCCTTTGTCCCCCATGCGAGCTACGTGCGGGTGTCCACTCAGCGGTGACGACCCGGAGCCCCGGTTTCCGTAGCGTTCTCCTCATACCGACGTCCCCTTCCGGCCGCACCGCGCGGCCGGACCCGCTGCCTGGAGGCACCCCATGTTCCGCTCCTTCCGGACGACCGCCCTGACCGCCCTGTGCTGCGCCGCGGCGGTCCCCGGTCTGGTCGGGTGCGGCGTGCTCTCCGAGGTGGGCACCGAACTGGGGTCGGCCGCCGACGAGGTGCAGTCGGACCTGGAGGACGCCGCCAACGAGGTGCTCACCGAGGGGCAGCTGTTCACCGGGACCAAGACGCTGGACGTCGACGGCGCCTCCGTCCAGGTCTCCTGCTCCGGCACGCCCTCGGACGGCAGGCCGGTCATCGTGCTGATGGCCGGGATGGGTGACGGCCTGGACACCCTGGCCGACGTGCAGGAGACCCTGGCCGAGGACGAGCGGGTCTGCACCTACGACCGGCTCGGCGAGGGGGAGAGCGACCAGCCCGAGGGGCAGCAGAGCATCGACGACGCCGGGGTGACGCTGACCGCCGTCCTGGAGGACGTCGCCGGTGACGGTCCCGTGGTCCTGGCCGGTCACTCACTGGGCGGCCTGATCGCCGGGCGCTACGCCCCCGACCACCAGGACCGCGTCAGCGGGCTGGTGCTGCTGGACGCCACGTCCCCGACGATGATCGACGACATCACCGGCGTGATCCCGGAGTCGGCCACCGGGGAGGGCGCCGAGGTGCGGGCGCAGAACCTGGCCATCTTCCAGGGTGAGAACCCGGAGGGCATCGTGATCGACAGCGACCCGGAGGTCCGCCCGGCCGGTGACATCCCGGTGGAGGTCATCCAGCACGGGGTCCGCTACCTCGGTGAGATCGCGGAGTACGGCGACGACCTGGAGCGGGTGTGGACCGAGGGCCAGGAGCAGTGGCTGGCGCTCTCCGACCGCAGCCGGCTCAGCACCGCCGAGGAGAGCGGGCACTACATCCACGTGGACCAGCCCGACGTCGCGGTCGAGGCCATCCTCCGCGTGACCGACGAGGCCGCCGCCTGAACCCGGCCCCGCGCCGAACGTCCGGAACCATCCGAGTTCCACACAAACGCACGTCAAAGAACTCGTCCCGGTCTTCCCCAGGGTGGTGTGTCCACCCGTCCGAGGGGAGGGCCGGGGCATAGGTCTGTCCAGGTGGGCTGGTGATATGAGCCACGGCCGAGACGTCCCGTGACGCGCTGTCTGCCCTGATCAGTGGGGGTTATGGGAACGTTGTGGCGTATGTGACCTACGAGACGAGGCTGTTTGTGACTAGCGATCCTGGGCAGAGAGGGTCCGTGAACCAGACCCATGTAACCCTGCCGACCGTGCCGTACCTGTCCGAACCCGGAGCGTCCTCCGCCACCAGCCTGTACATCGACGGCGAGTGGAGAGCGGCCCGCAACGGACGCGTCCGGGAGATCCTGGACCCGGCCGACGCCTCCGTGCTGACCATCGTCAGCGAGGGCGGCAGGGACGACACCGAAGCCGCCATCGCCGCCGCGCGACGCGCCTTCGACCACGGCGAGTGGCGCCGCACCTCCGCCGACGAGCGGGGCCGCGTCCTCGAACGGATCGCCGACCTGCTCCAGCGCGACCGCGAGGAGATCGCGGTCATGGAGTCGCTGGACACCGGCAAGACCATCGAGGAGGGCGGGATCGACGTCGACGACGTCACCAACGTCTTCCGCTACTACGCCGGGCTCGCCGACAAGGACGCGGGACGCCTCGTGTCCGCCCCCGAGGGCGTCCACAGCAAGGTCGTGTACGAGCCCGTCGGCGTCTGCGGCATGATCACGCCCTGGAACTACCCGCTGCTCCAGCTCGCCTGGAAGATGGCCCCGGCCATCGCGGCGGGCAACACCATGGTCGTCAAGCCCAGCGAGGTCACCCCGGTGACCACCGCCAAGCTGGTCGAGCTCACCACCGAGGCGGGCGTCCCCGCCGGTGTGGTCAACCTCGTCCTGGGCAGCGGCCCCGACGCCGGAGCCCCCCTCTCCGAACACCCCGACGTCGACCTCGTCTCCTTCACCGGAGGCCTCGTCACCGGGCGCCGGATCATGGCGTCGGCCGCCGAGACGGTCAAGAAGATCGCCCTGGAACTGGGCGGCAAGAACCCCAACATCATCTTCCCCGACGTCGACCTGGACACCGCCGTGGACTACGCGCTCAGCGCCGCGTTCTTCCACTCCGGCCAGGTGTGCTCGGCCGGTGCGCGGCTCATCGTGCACAACGACATCCACGACGCCTTCACCACCGAACTCGCCCGCCGGGCCGAGGCCATCCGCATCGGCCGGGGCCAGAACGAGGGCGTGCGCTGTGGCCCCCTGGTCTCCGCCGAGCACCGCGCGAAGGTCGAGAAGGCCGTGGCGCGCGGCGTCGAGGAGGGCGCCCGGATCATCGCGGGCGGCCGGCGCCCCGAGGACGCCGACCTCCGGGACGGCTACTTCTACCGGCCCACCGTTTTCGTGGACTGCGACCGCTCCATGGACATCGTCCAGACCGAGGTGTTCGGCCCCGTCGTGACCGTCGAGCGGTTCGAGACCGAGGCCCAGGCGATCGAGCTCGGCAACGACACCGACTACGGGCTCTCCGGCGGCGTGTGGACCGACGACACCGCCCGTGGCGAGCGCGTGGCCGCGGCCCTGCGCCACGGCACGGTGTGGATCAACGACTACGGCCCCTACTTCCCCGGCGCCGAGTGGGGCGGCTTCGGCCGCAGCGGCGTCGGCCGCGAGCTCGGCCTGGCCGGACTCGACGAGTACCGCGAGGCCAAGCACGTCTACCGGAACCTGTCGCCCGAGCCCCAGCGCTGGTTCGGCTAGGCGCACCGTTCCCCGGGGTCCGGGCGTCGGGAACGCCCGGACCCGCAGGCCACCCGCCGACGCGGTTCCGTCCTCCGTGTCGGCGGGTGCCCTCCTCACCCAGTGCCGCGAACGCCGTGGCACCGCGAGCACATGCCAGACCGAGTACACACAGGTCGGTTTCCCCCGGCATCCCCCTGAGCCACACGAACGAGAGGATTCGGCCCGTGTCCACGAACGAAACCACCTACGACTACGTCATCGTCGGCGGAGGAACAGCGGGGTCGGTGATCGCCAACCGGCTCACCGAGGACCCCGGCACCACCGTCTGCGTCATCGAGGGCGGGCCGGACGACCGCGACCTGGAGCACGTGCTCCGGCTCCGCGACTGGCTGAGCGTCCTCGACAGTGAACTCGACTACGGGTACACCACCACCGAGCAGCCCCACGGCAACTCGCACATCCTGCACTCGCGCGCCCGGGTGCTGGGCGGCTGCTCCTCGCACAACACGCTCATCAGCTTCCGGCCCTTCGCCCAGGACCTGGACGACTGGGTGGCGGCGGGCGCCGAGGGCTGGGACAACGCCACCGTGCAGTCCTACGCCGACCGCATCAAGTGCAACATCGTCCCCATCGCGGAGAAGGACCGGAACACGATGGTCAAGGACTGGGTGTCCTCGGCCTCCCAGGCGGCGGACGTCCCGGTCGTCGAGGACTTCAACGCCCTGACCTCCCACGGCGGCGGCTTCTCCGACGGCGCCGGGTTCCTGTCCATCGCCTACGACCCCTACACCGGCTACCGTTCCTCGGCCTCGGTGGCCTACCTGCACCCCGTCATGGACGTGCGGGAGAACCTCACCGTGCTCCTGGAGACGTGGGTCGGCAGGGTCCTGTTCGACGGGGACCGCGCCACCGGCGTCAGCGCCACCACGAAGGACGGCGAGCGGATCACCGTCAACGCCCGACAGGAGGTCATCGTCGCGGCGGGCGCCGTGGACAGCCCCCGCCTGCTCATGCTGTCCGGTGTCGGGAACGCCGAGGAACTGGGCGCGCTCGGCATCGAGAGCCGGCACCACCTGCCCGGCGTGGGGGAGAACCTCCAGGACCACCCGGAGTCGATCATCATGTGGGAGACCACGAAGCGGGTCCCCGAGAACACCGTGATGCACTCCGACGCGGCGCTGTTCGTGCGGCGGGGGGACGGCGGCGACGAGGATCCCCGCCCCGACCTGATGTTCCACATCTACCAGATCCCCTTCGACGACAACACGAAGCGGCTGGGCTACGACTCGCCCGAGGACGGCTGGGCGGTCTGCATGACCCCGAACATCCCGCGCTCGCGCTCGCGCGGCAAGCTCTACCTCACCAGCGCCGACCCGGACGCCAAGCCCGCCCTGGACTTCCGGTACTTCACCGACCCCGACGGGTACGACGAGAAGACCATCGTGGACGGGCTGAAGATCGCCCGCGACGTCGCCGCGACCGAGCCGTTCCGCTCCTGGATCAAGCGCGAGGTCGCCCCCGGCCCGCAGGTCCGGACGGACGAGGAGCTGTCCGAGTACGGCCGTCGCGCCGCGCACACCGTGTACCACCCGGCGGGCACGTGCCGGATGGGCGCCGCCGACGACGAGCACGCCGTGGTCGACCCCCGCCTGAGGGTGCGCGGGCTGCGCGGCCTGCGGGTCGCGGACGCTTCGGTGTTCCCGACCCTGCCCACCCCCAACCCTATGGTGATGGTGCTCGCCCTCGGTGAGCGCGCCGCCGACCTCATCCGCGAGGATCGGGCCGCCACCGAGGGGGAGGCCCGATGAGCGCCCCGGCCGCCGAAGCGGCCCCCGCGACCGGCCCCACCGACGTCACCTTCTCCGTCCGCAACCTGTGGAAGATCTTCGGGAAGAACGCCGACGACGTCATCGGCACCGAACTGGAGCGGGCCGACCGCGACCGCATCAAGGAGGAGACCGGCTGCACCGTCGCGGTGCGCGACGTGTCCTTCGACGTGCGCCCCGGCGAGACGTTCGTGGTCATGGGCCTGTCCGGGTCCGGCAAGTCGACGCTCATCCGCTGCCTCACCCGCCTGATCGAGCCCACCTCGGGGTCGGTCCTGCTCGACGGCGAGGACATCGGGGACGCCACCGAACAGCGCCTGCGCGAGCTGCGCCGCCACAAGATGGCGATGGTCTTCCAGCACTTCGGCCTGCTGCCGAACCGCAGGATCATCGACAACGTCGCCTACGGCCTGGAGGTGCGCGGGATGCCGCGCGCCGAACGCTACGAACGGGCCCAGGAGATGATCGAGATGGTGGGGCTGTCCGGGTACGAGAGGTCCCGCCCCGGCGAGCTCTCCGGCGGCATGCAGCAGCGCGTGGGCCTGGCCCGCGCCCTGGCCGTCGACCCGCAGGTGCTGCTGTTCGACGAGCCGTTCAGCGCCCTGGACCCGCTCATCCGCCGCGACATGCAGAACGAGGTCATCCGGCTCCAGCAGGAGCTGAACAAGACCTCGGTCTTCATCACCCACGACCTCCAGGAGGCCCTCAAGCTGGGCGACCGCATCGCGATCATGCGCGACGGCGAGCTCGTCCAGGTGGGCACCCCGGAGGAGGTCGTCGGTCGGCCGGTCAACTCCTACGTCGCGGACTTCACCTCCGACGTCGCCCGCACCACCGTGCTCACCGCCCGGTGGCTGGTCCGCGACGCCTACCCGGACGAGCGCACCGACGGCCCGACCACCGAACCCGGCACCGTCCTCGCGGAGGTCCTGCCGATGCTCGCCGCGAGCACCGCGCCGGTCCGGGTCGTGGAGGGCGACACCCTCCTCGGCTACGTGGGCCGCGACGACGTGCTGCGCGCCATCGCCGAGGACCAGTTGGAGGGCGCCGAACAGGTCGACGCGATGGTCGAGGAGGCGGTGGAGGAGATCTCCGACGACGCCGTCGACCACGGCGGCGCCGACGCGACGGGGAACGGTGGGTGACATGGCCACGGTGACCGAACCCGCCGGAGCCACGGACTCCGGCACGCGTGGCGCGGGGGGTGACGAAGGCCTCCTGCGCAGGAGCTGGTTCCAGGCCCTGCTGGTGGTCGTGGTCCTCGTCGTCGGCTACCAGCTGACCCGTCTGGCGGGCTCGCCCCCCTGGGCCAGCGGCTTCCCCGGTGCCATCGGCAACGGTTTCATGGCCTGGCTCGACGGGGTCTACGCCTGGATCGTCGCGAACCGCAACGACAGCCCGCTGTTCCTCTACTTCTTCAACTACATCTCGGTGGGGCTGGGGTCGGCCGTCGTGCTGATCAACCAGTTCCTGAACGGGCTCACCTGGCTCGGCGTGACCGTCATCGGGGTGGTCGCCTCCTGGCGGGTCGCCGGGTGGCGGGTGGCCCTGCTGGTCCTGGCGACCTTCGCGGTGTTCGCGCTGACGGGGCTGTGGAACGAGTCGATGACGACGCTGTCGCTCATCATCACCTCGGTGTTCATCGCCCTGCTGTTCGGCATCCCGCTCGGCATCCTCGCCGGGCGGAGCGAGGGCTTCTACCGGGCCATCCGCCCGGTGCTGGACTTCATGCAGATCATGCCGGCCTTCGCCTACCTGCTGCCGTTCGTGCTGCTCTTCGGCATCGGGAACGCGTCGGCCGCCGTCGTGACGGCCGTCTACGCGCTCCCGCCGGTCGTGCGGATCACCGCGCTGGGCATCCGCGAGGTGAACAAGGGCGCGATCGAGGCGGCCGCCTCGCTGGGCTCCACCCCGGGCCAGATCCTCACCAAGGTGCAGCTTCCGCTGGCCAAGCGCACCATCCTGCTGGGCGTCAACCAGACCATCATGCTCGCGGTCTCCATGGTCGTGATCGCGTCGGTGATCGGCGCGGGCGGCCTCGGTGACGCCATCTACCAGGCCCTGTCCAAGATCAACGTGGGCCAGGCGTTCCAGGCGGGCCTGGCGATCGTCATGCTGGCGATCGCGATGGACCGCGTCACCGGCGCGGTCGGCCACGGAGCGCACACCCCGAGGATCGAGCCACGGTACAGGATGCCCCTCCTCGGCGGGATGCTCGCGGTCGCGGTCGCGGCCGCCGCCGTGGGGCGCCTCTTCGGACTGGGCGGCTGGCCGCGCGACCTGTCGATCCGGCTCGACATCCCGGTCAACGCCGCCGACAAGGCGATCGAGTCCGCGATCGGTCCGGCCGCCGCCGCACTGGGATCCTGGACGCAGAGCTGGATCCTGGGCCCGCTCGACAACCTGCTGAGCGGATCGCCGTGGTGGCTGGTGACGCTCGCCGCCGCCGCGTTCGGGCTGATCTTCGCCGGGAAGCGGGTCGCGCTGGTCTCCGCCCTGTGCTTCCTGGCGATCGGGCTGCTGGGCGTGTGGGACAACGCCATGGACACGCTCTCCCAGGTGCTGGTGGCCACGGTGGTCACCATCGCGCTGGGCGTGGTCGTCGGCGTCCTGATGTCACGCAGCGACGTGTTCGCCCTGGTGCTCCGGCCGGTGCTCGACTTCATGCAGACCCTGCCACCGTTCGTGTACCTGATCCCGGCGGTGGCGCTGCTCGGGCTGGGGCCCGTCCCCGCCCTGGCGGCCGCGGTCATCTTCGCCCTGCCGCCGGTGATCCGGCTGGTGAACGACGGCATCCGAGGGGTGCCAGTGGGCACCGTCGAGGCAGCGACGTCGCAGGGTTCGACGAAGTGGCAGCTGCTCACGAAGGTGGAGCTGCCCATGGCGCGCGGCTCCCTTCTGCTGGCGGTCAACCAGGGCATCATCCTGGTGCTGTCCATGGTGGTCATGGGCGCGCTGGTCGGCGCGGGCGCGCTCGGCAACGACGTGGTGCTCGGCCTGGCCCAGAACGAACTGGGGCTGGGTATCGCCTCGGGTCTGGCGATCGTGTCCCTGGGTCTGTTCCTGGACCGGGTGACGCAGGGAAGGAGGGCACCCCGTGCCTAGGTTTCTGAGGAGGAGTGCCCTGCTCCGGCTGTTCGCGGCGGGGCTGGCCCTGGTGATGGTGAGCTCCTGCGCGGTGCGCACCGACCAGATCGCCCGCGACCCGAACACCGTGCGGATCGCCGTGAACGGCTGGGTGGGCTACGAGGCGAGCGCCGAGGTGCTGGCCAACATCCTGCGCGAGGAGATGGGCTACGAGGTCCAGCTCGTCCGCGTGGACGAGCAGCCCTCGTGGCAGGCCCTCGACCAGGGCGTCATGGACGTGATCGTGGAGAACTGGGGTCACGAGGACCTGTTCGAGCTCTATGGTCCCGACGGCAACGGCACGGCCGTGGACGGCGGCCCCAACGGCAACGAGGGCGTGATCGGCTGGTACGTCCCCGCCTACCTGGCGGAGGAGATCCCGGAGATCACCACCCTGGAGGGACTGAAGGCCAACACCGACCTGTTCCGTACGGCGCAGACGGGCGAGCGGGGCGAGTTCCTGGCGGGGGCTCCCGGGTTCGTCAGCCAGGACCAGGGGATGATCAACGCCTTCGACCTGGACCTGGAGATCGTCTACGCCGGGTCGGAGGCGGCGCAGATCACCGAGGTGCGGCGCAGGTACGCCAACCAGGAGCCGGTGCTCTTCTACTTCTACGACCCGCAGTGGTTCCAGGAGGAGGTGGACCTGGTCAAGGTCGACTTCCCCGACTACCACGAGGGTTGTGACGCCAACCTGGACGACGTTCCCTGCGACTACCCGGTCTACGACCTGAACAAGATCTTCAGGACCGGTTTCGTGGAGGAGGACGACTACGCGTACCGCTTCCTCCACAACTGGAAGTGGACCAACTCCCAGCAGAACGAGGTCGCGCAGATGATCGCCGACCAGGGGATCTCCCCGCCCGAGGCGGCCGAGATCTGGGTCAACGCGAACCGTGACGTGTGGGAGAAGTGGCTGCCCGAGGGTTACGAGAACCGCGGGTGACCGGAGGGGGCGGGGTCCGGGAGGGCCCCGCTCCTTCGCGTTCACCGCGCGCTCAGTGGCCGGGCCGCTCGTAGCGGAGTCGGCGGCTCACCCAGTAGACGTTCACGCACGCGGCGACGAACCCGACCCCGAGGACGACCACGAGCCAGGCCTGGTGGGTCAGCACGATGGCCGCCGCCGTTCCGAGGAGCAGGACCAGCGCCCCGAACACCGCCAGGACCAGCCGGAAGCCCAGCGCGCTCGCCGGGCGGTCGTGGGTCCCCAGGGCCCCCTTCAACCTGCCGCGTCTGGCACGTTCCATGTCGTTGACACCTCCCTGTGAACAGTCCTACCCCAGTGGAGCCGGACGCACGTTTCGGGGTGCCGTCCCGACGGGTCCCGAGACCGGGAGAATGGGCGGAGGACTCCGCCCCGTCGTCCGAAGGAGAAGGTTGTCCCACCGTGAGGGCCGCGTGCCCGCCTTCCTGGTCGTCGCCCTGCCGCTCGTCCTGCTCCTGACCGGCTGTTCCACCCCCGACACCGAAGCCGAAGCGGAGGCCGAGGAGACCGCGTCCCACATCCCGGTGTTCTGGGTGGAACGTGAGGTGCGGGTGCGCACCCTGGATCGCATGTTCACCGAGGGCGACTCCCACGAGGTCATCGCGAACACGGGTCCCACCAGGGAGGTGCTGTTCGACGCCGGGGTCGTCCACGAAGAGGGCGACGGGTACGCCGTCGAACTCGACAAGGACACGTGGGACACCTCGCTCAACCTGAACCGGATCGACGGTGCCCTGGGGGGCACCATGCGCCAGAACGAGGTCACCTGGTGCGGCGAGGCCGTCGAGGCCGAGGAGTTCGTCGAGGACTACATGGACGAGTTCGCGGGGACCCTCGACAGCCACGAGGCCTACGAGGAGAGCGTCGTCGACTACGTCGACTGCGGGACCGGGAGGCTCTGAGGACTCCCGGGCTCGCGCGCCTTCCGGAACGCGGAGGGGGCACTCCCACACGGGAGTGCCCCCTCGTCGTCTCGGGTGCCTACACGCCGTTCATCAGGGTGGGCAGGGTCTCCTCGTAGGTGGCGCGGAGCTCGTCCAGGCCGATCTCCACCACGCCGCCCGGGTGGCTCACCGACAGGCTCTCGCCGCCGACGGTGCCGATCTGCGTGACGGGAACGCCGTGCTGGGCGGCCAGGGCCACGAAGGCCTCCTCCCGGCCCGGCTTCACGGCGACGATCGCGCGGGCGGCGGACTCGCTGAACAGGGAAGTGAAGGCGTCGCCGTCCACCTCGACCCGCAGACCCCTGCGGCCGCGCAGGGCGGCCTCCGCGAGGGCGACGGCCAGACCGCCGTCCGAGAGGTCGTGCGCCGCCGCGGCCAGGCCCTGCTCGGCGGAGGAGGCCAGCACCTCACCGAGGGCCGCCTCGGCGGGCAGGTCCACCTGCGGCGGCAGCCCGCCCAGGTGATCGTGGACGACGTCGGCCCAGGCGGACCCGCCGAACTCGGCGCGGGTCTCACCCAGCAGGAACACGCGGGCGCCGTCGGTGTCGAACCCGGAGCGCAGCCGGGCGTTGACGTCGTCGATCACCCCGAGCACACCGATCACCGGGGTCGGGTTGATCGCCACGTCACCGGTCTGGTTGTAGAAACTGACGTTGCCGCCGGTCACCGGGGTGCCCAGCTGCTGGCAGGCGTCCGCCAGGCCGCGCGTGGTCTCCGCGAACTGCCACATGACCCCGGAGTCCTCCGGCGAACCGAAGTTGAGGCAGTTGGTCACCGCCAGCGGGCGCGCGCCCGTGGCGGAGACGTTCCGGAAGGCCTCCGCGTAGGCCAGCTGGGTGCCGACGTAGGGGTCCAGGAGAGTGTACCGGCCGTTGCCGTCGGTGGCCAGAGCCACGCCGCGGTCGGAGTCGTCGGAGATCCGGATCATGCCGGAGTCGTGCGGGGTGGACACCACGGTGTCGCCGCGCACGTAGCTGTCGTACTGCTGGGTGACCCAGGTCGGGTCGCACACGCCCGGCGCGCCCAGCACCCGCAGGAGCTGCTCGCGGAGTTCGGCGTCGCCCTCGGGGCGGGGCAGCTTCGCGGCGTCGTCGGCCTGGAGGGCGTCCTGGCTCTCCGGGCGGGCGAAGGGGCGCTGGTAGACCGGGCCCTCGTCGGAGGCGGTCCGGGGCGGCATGTCCACGACGGTCTCGCCGTGCCAGGTCATCACCAGGCGGCCGCCGCGCTCGGCCTCCTCGGGGGTGACCTCGGTGACCTCGCCGATCTCGGCGGCGAGGATGCCCCACTTGTCGCAGACCGCGAGGAAGTCGGGCATCTTGGCGGGCTCGACGATCGCCATCATGCGCTCCTGCGACTCGCTCATGAGGATCTCCTCAGGCGTGAGCCGGTGGTCGCGCAGCGGTACCCGGTCCAGCTGGATGTTCATGCCGCCGGTGCCGCCAGCGGCGAGCTCGGTGGTGGCACAGGAGACACCCGCGGCGCCGAGGTCCTGGATGCCGACGACCATGTCCTGGGCGTACAGCTCCAGGCTGCACTCGATGAGGAGCTTCTCCATGAACGGGTCGCCGACCTGGACGCTGGGCCGCTTGGACTCCAGTTCCTCGTCGAAGGAGGCGCTGGCCAGCACCGAGGCGCCGCCGATGCCGTCGGGGCCGGTGGTGGAACCGAACAGGACCACCTTGTTGCCCGGACCGGGCGCCTGGGCGAGCTTGATGTCCTCGTGTTTGAGCACGCCCACGCACAGGGCGTTCACCAGCGGGTTGCCGAGGTAGCTGCGGTCGAAGCCGATCTCGCCGCCGATGTTGGGCAGACCGAGGCAGTTGCCGTAGAAGGAGATGCCGGAGGTCACGCCGGGCAGCATCCGCTTGGTGTCGTCGGCGTCGGCGGGGCCGAAGCGCAGGGCGTCCATCACGGCCACGGGGCGGGCGCCCATGGTGAGGATGTCGCGGACGATGCCGCCCACACCGGTGGCCGCGCCCTGGTGGGGCTCGACGAAGGAGGGGCTGTTGTGCGACTCGATCTTGAACGTGACCGCGTTGCCGTCGCCGACGTCCACGACCCCCGCGTTCTCGCCCATGCCCACGAGCAGGGCGTCGTTCTCCGGGGCCTTCTCACCGAACTGGCGCAGGTGCACCTTGGAGGACTTGTAGGAGCAGTGCTCGCTCCACATCACCGAGTAGATGGCCAGCTCGGCGGCGGTGGGGCGGCGGCCCAGGATCTCGCGGACCCGGTCGTACTCGTCCCTGGGCATGCCCAGTTCGGCGTACGGCTGCGGAGTGTCCGGACTGGCTGTCGCGGTGGCGACGGTGTCGAGACCGGGTGCTTCAGACATGCGGTGCTTCCGTTCGGGTGTCGCGGGGTTGCGCGGAGGGTGGAGGCCGAGCCTTGGCTGTGTCCGCCGCCCGGCACCGGATCAGTCTGCGGGCGTGCCCGCGTTGCCGAGCATCAGCAGCGGCTGGGCGTCGGGGTCGGCGCCGGTGGAGTTCGCGACCAGGGTCGTGTCGTCGGAGAGCACGGTGTCCACGAGGTCGACGTCGTCCTCGGACTCGACGCCCTGCGGGAGCTCCTGGCGCCAGCCGTTGGCGAGCAGGTGCTCGTACACCGCACGGACCGCCTCCTGGGACTCGCCGTCGAACTCCTCGCCCTCCTCACCCGCGATCACGATGAGGCGGAAGCACTGCCCCTGGGAGCAGTGGGCCTCGTCCTGGTCGACGTAGGTGAACCCGGACGGCGGGCTGCCCAGCGCACCGACCTCCGGCGGGGGAGAGCCCTGCTCGCCCTGCTGCCCGGGGGCCTGCTGCTCCTGGCCGGCACCCGGGGAGACCACCGGGGGCGAGTTGAACGACTGGAAGAGGCCGATGGCCCCGGAGACCACGAGGCCGACCACGACCAGCCCCACGAGTACGTACAGCAGTCTCCGGGAGCGCAGCAGCGCCATCATCGCGAGGATCGTCTCCCTGTCGGGGTGCGTCGGTTCGGTGGTGGGTCAGGCCTGGGCCGGGGCGGCCAGGTGGCCGAGGATCGAGGTGAAGAAGCCCAGCCCCTCGGTGGAGGGTCCGGTCAGCGCCTCGACCGCGTGCTCGGGGTGCGGCATCAGCCCGACCACGTTGCCGTGTGCGTTGGTGACGCCCGCGATGTCGCGCCGCGAACCGTTGGGGTTGCCCCCGACGTAGCGGGCGACGACCCGGCCCTCGGACTCCAGCTGGTCCAGGGTCTCCTCGTCGGCGACGTAGCTTCCCTCGCCGCTCTTGAGGACGACGAGGATCTCCTGGCCCTCGTCGTAGCCGTTGGTCCACGCGGTCCGGGTGTTCTCCATCCGCAGGACCTGGTCGCGGTTGACGAACCGCAGCGAGGAGTTGCGGGTGAGGGCACCGGGGAGCAGGTGGCTCTCGCAGAGGATCTGGAAGCCGTTGCAGATGCCCAGGACCGGCAGGGCGCCCGAACGCGCCGCCGGGACCAGCTCGGACATCAGCGGGGCGAACCGGGCGATGGCGCCGCAGCGGAGGTAGTCCCCGTAGGAGAAGCCGCCGGGCAGGACCACCGCGTCGACCCCCTTGAGGTCGGGGTCCGCGTGCCAGAGCGCGACGGGTTCGGCACCCGCCAGGGAGACCGCGCGAGCGGCGTCCTTGTCGTCAAGGGAGCCTGGGAAGGTGACGACGCCCACACGGGCTGTCATGAGCACACTCCGAGTTTGTTTGTTCGACGGGGAGGAGTCGGCGGCTGGCCCGTCGCCGGGACGGCGGAAGACAGCCTGGCGACGCGAGCGCGGAGGATTCCACGGAACACGCCCCACATCCGCAGCGTACCCGCTCACCTGTGCTCGGGTACGACCCTCACCCCCTTCGAGGGGGTTCGTCCTGTGTGATCCTCCCAAGGAAGGCCCGTCTGGAGGGGGTGCGGGTGTGCGACTCGACAGTCCGCGAGGCGTACGTCACTGGGCGGGGGTAACCCCCGCGCACGCCGCGTCCCGCGCGGACGGCGCGCGGGGACGGGCGGGGACCCGGGTCCGGGGTCGGTCTACAGGAGCGCGAAGCGCGTCGAGGGCTGGCCCCGTTCCGAGGCCCCCCGATGGGCGGGGTCGCAGGTGGTGACGCGTTTGCGCAGGATGACAGTGGTGTGGGGTTCGGGACGCAGGTCGACCTCGTCCATGAGGTACCGCATCAGTGAGATGCCCCTGCCCGATTCCGATGTCAGGCCCGGGAGGGGCGTGTGTTCCGAGGCGAATCTCCGGACGAGCGCCCCGCTCTCAGGGGCCCTCCCGGGCTGGGAGATCTGGAGTTCGCACCAGTGGGTGGCGAGCTCCACGCTCACCTCGTAGTCGGGGGATGTCTCCCCGTGTTCGACGGCGTTGGAACAGGCCTCGGAGGCGGCCAGGAGTATGTCGTCGACACACCCGGCGCACAGGCCCGATCGGCGAAGCAGCGCGCCGAGGACGTCGCGTACGACGGCGACCGTGTACGCCTGCCTGGGGAGGGAGATCGAGAAAACGGTGTCCATCCGTGTACCTCTCGTGCTCCGTGTCGGTTACCAGCTCGGCACGGTAGGAACCCTTCCCGAGGCCGCCGCGGGTAAAACGAACAGCCGCGCCCTCGAAGGGACGCGGCTGAACATCCGGGACACTTCCGACACTCGGGGGACCTGGGGACGCGGTTGGCGACGACCGTTTCCCAGCCGTGCGCCGCTCCCAACCCGTGGCCCCCGGTGCCCCTGGGAACCGGGATCAGGCGGGGCGGACCTCGAAGTCCTCGATCACGGTGTTGGCGAGCAGGGTCTCGGCCAGACGGCGCACGTCGGCGAGCTTCGCCTCGTCCACCTCGCCCTCGACCTCGACCTCGAAGCGCTTGCCCTGGCGGACCTGTTCGATCCCCTCGAAACCGAGGCGGGGGCAGGCGCCGGCGATGGCCTGGCCCTGCGGGTCCAGGATCTCGGGCTTGAGCATGACGTCAACCACGACGCGGGCCACAGGTCCTCCACAGGAAAAATGGGTATGCCACTGGTCCGCCGTTCTGTAGGGCGCCTCGTCCGGACGCGCCTGGCGGGCGACGCCAGCGTATGACACCCGGGGACGCGCACGCGTCCTGGCCAGGGGCCACACGGACCTTTGCCGGGTCCTTGCCGGGACAGGTGACGGATTCGACTCGTTCGTGACCCGTATCACCACAATTGCTGTCATCATTGGGAGCGTGTGGCGGCGTCTTACAGGGTGGAAGTGATCATTCGGTCGTCCCGAGGGGGAATCTTGACGACTCTCGAAAAGGATCAGATCTCCACGACCGGTGGGGCCCGTGACGAGGCGCAGACACTGGACTTCGCCACCGCGGTGACACCGTTCGCCGACCAGCTGTACCCGACGGCCCTGCGCATGACGCGCAATCCGGCCGACGCCGAGGACCTGGTCCAGGAGACGTTCGCCAAGGCCTTCGCGAATTTCCACCAGTTCCGTGCCGGAACCAACCTGCGGGCCTGGCTTTACCGGATCCTGACCAACACCTTTATCAACAGCTATCGCAAGAAGCAGCGGGAACCGCGCCAGGAGACCACTGACGAGATCAAGGACTGGCAACTGGCCGCTGCCGAGACGCACACCTCGTCGGGGATGCGCTCGGCCGAGACCGAGGTCCTGGACCACCTGCCCGACTCCGACATCAAGCAGGCCCTGGCCCGCCTTCCCGAGGAGTTCCAGGAGGTCATCTACCTCGTGGACATCGAGGGGTACGCCTACAAGGAGGTCGCCGCGCGCATGGGCACGCCCCTGGGCACGGTGATGTCCCGCCTGCACCGGGCCCGGCGCCAGCTCCGCGAGATGCTCGCCGACTACGGGCGCGAGCGCGGAATGCGGGTCCCCGCCCAGGAAGCGCGGACCGCGTCCGAGTGACCGTCCGCCTCCGGCCGCGCCCGTGGCCGGAAACCGGGGCCCGAAAAGGTCCGGAGGCCTGCGCCGCCGGGGCCGTGGGGCACACCCGGTAACGGCGTTCGAGCACGCGCCGAGAAGTGCTCCCGGTGAATACGGAACAGACCTGGGCGAAGCGCGGAAACGGGTGGGACCGTCCGCCTTCGGCCACCCACCGGACCCCTGACGGAAAACGCACCGGCAGCGACCCGGGGTCGGCACCGGTGCATTCTCCGTGTTCGGGCCAGCGGACGGTTCAGGGGCCCCAGGGACCTTTCTCCGTCGCCCGCCCCGATTCCGGAACCCCCGCCGTTCCCGACGTTCCCGGAGCCGGTCCGCCCGCGTCCGAGGGGTGAGGTGCCCGCTCCTCCGGGGTCAGCTCCGGCCCCGTCCGCCGGGTGCGGAACCAGACCACGGCCGTGATCGCCACCAGCAGCACGCACGGCACCAGCATCACCGCCGACCCGGCTCCCGAGGAGCGGTCGAACCCCTCGGCGAAGTCGCTGCGCAGGACGGTCGACAGCAGGAAGGCGATCGTGTTGTTCACCGCGTGGATGACCACCGCGATCTCCAGACCCCCCGTGCGCCACGTGACGAGGCTCAGGGCCACGCCCATCGTGAAGTAGTACAGGTTGAGCCAGGGGTCGAGCGCGAGGTGCGCCGTCATGAACAGCAGGCTCGACACCACGACGCCCAGCGCCAGCGCCGTGCGCGGCCCCCGGCCCCAGCTCGCGGCCACCCGGAAGGCCAGGCCACGGAACCCGTACTCCTCACCGGCCGACTGGATCGGCGCCAGCAGGAGCGTGAGGGCGAAGAGCGCGACGAGGTCCCGGAACGGGTAGTCCGCCTCGGGGGCGGCCGGTCCCATCACGGTGAGGACGGCCATGTAGACCGTCCAGAGCGGCAGGATCACCAGGAGCGCCCGTCCGAAGACCTCCATGCGGAAGGCCGACAGCACGGAGTGCAGTGAGGCGCCGCGCACGCCGTACAGCCACCGCTGGATCAGCATGCTCCACGGGAGGAGCAGGGCGAGGCCGAGCAGGGTCGCGGCGTGGAGCACCGGCGTGTACTCGTCGCCGCCGGTCAGCAGGCTGTCCCGGCCGAGGATCAGGTCGATGAGCATGCCGAGGATCGCGAACCCGAAGCTGAGGACCACCATCCCGCCCATGAGGAGCGCGAGCGCGGCGATCCCGCGCCAGACCTGGCGCTTCTCCGTGGTCAGGACCCGGTGGTACTCCCGTCCCGGGGGAACCGGACGGGGGCCGCGTCGCCGTCGTGGAGCCGGGCCCGGCGGCACGCCGTGGGGTGCGCCGGGCCCCTGGGGTGCGGCGGGGGCGGGTGCCGGAGCGGGGTGCGCCGGTGTGTGGTCGTCTTCGGGGTGCATGGTTCGAACCTAGGCCCGGCCGCCCCGCACACGGCAGTCTCCGGAATCACGCGTTTTCGCTGCGAATCACACGGCCGGTCGTATGACAGCTGTCATCCCGTGCGGCGGTGCCACGGCCCCTCGGACCAGCGGCGTCCGTAGGGGCGCGGACACGTTGCCACAAAGTAGTTGGAAGACCTTGTAAAAGCTAGGAAGCCCTGGTAGTTGCGCTGTCGCCAGGGTTCGGGATCATGGGTCGGACAGGGGAAAAGGTGTCGCTGGGGGCTTGCGCTCTCCATAGTGAGTTCTGTCACGATATGGGGAGGGCTGTCCGCACCCACCCAACACCCCGGGTGGACGGACCGTGATCCGGCCGATCAGCGTTCACCCACGCGAAGTCGGCCCCGAGAACCCGAGGAGCGACGTGTCGCACATCGCCGCGCACGAGGAACCGGAGCTCATTCAGCTCCTGACACCGGAAGGGGAGCTGACCGAGCACCCCGACTACCCCCTGGACATCAGCGCGGAGGAGATCCGCGCGCTCTACCGGGACCTGGTGCTGGTGCGCCGGGTCGACAGCGAGGCGATCACCCTCCAGCGCCAGGGCGAACTGGGCCTGTGGGTCTCGCTCCTGGGTCAGGAAGCCGCGCAGATCGGCTCCGGGCGCGCACTGCGCGACCGTGACATGGCCTTTCCCTCCTACCGCGAGCACGGCGTCGCCTGGTGCCGCGGTATCCAGCCCAAGGAACTGCTCAGCATGTTCCGCGGCGCGAGCAACGGTGGCTGGGACCCGCACGAGCACGGCTTCCACCTGTACACGATCGTCATCGGCAGCCAGGCGCTGCACGCCACCGGCTACGCCATGGGCGTCCAGCGCGACGGCGCGGTCGGTGAGGACGGCACCGCCGTCATCTCCTACTTCGGCGACGGGGCCACGAGCCAGGGCGACACCAACGAGGCGTTCAACTTCGCCTCGGTGAACAACGCCCCCGTGGTCTTCTTCTGCCAGAACAACCAGTGGGCCATCTCCGAGCCGTTGGAGCGCCAGTCCCGCGTGCCGATCTACCGGCGCGCGGCCGGTTTCGGCTTCCCGGGCGTCCGTGTGGACGGCAACGACGTCCTCGCCTGCCTCGCGGTCACCCGCGCCGCCCTGGACAACGCGCGGACCGGCAACGGCCCCACGCTGGTCGAGGCGTTCACCTACCGGATGGGCGCCCACACCACCAACGACGACCCCACCCGCTACCGGGACAAGGCCGAGCTCGACGAGTGGAAGGCCAAGGACCCGATCCTGCGCGTGCGCCGCTACCTGGAGGCCAACGGCCTCGCGGACGAGGCCTTCTTCACCGCCGTGGACGAGGAGTCCGACAGGGTCGGTGAGACGGTGCGGACCCAGTGCCGCTCCATGCCCGACCCCGAGCCGCTGGACATCTTCCACGAGGTCTACGCCGAACCCAACGTCCACATCGACCAGCAGCGGGCCGAGTTCGCCGACTACCTGTCCTCCTTCGAGGGTGCGGGCGCGGAAGGGGGCCGCTAGGCCATGGGAACCAACCTCACTATCGGCAAGGCCATCAACGCCGGCCTGCGCGCCGCCATGGAGCACGACCCCAAGGTCCTGATGATGGGCGAGGACGTCGGCAGGCTCGGCGGCGTCTTCCGGGTCACCGACGGCCTGTACAAGGACTTCGGCGCCGACCGGGTCATCGACACCCCGTTGGCCGAGTCCGGCATCGTCGGTACCGCCATCGGTATGGCCATGCGCGGCTACCGCCCCGTCGTGGAGATCCAGTTCGACGGCTTCTTCTTCCCCGCCGCGAACCAGACCTTCACCCAGCTCGCCAAGATGCGCCGCCGCTCGGCGGGCAAGCTCGCCATGCCCGTCGTCATGCGCATCCCGTACGGTGGCGGCATCGGCGCGGTGGAGCACCACAGCGAGTCCCCCGAGGCCTACTTCCAGCACACCGCGGGGCTGCGCGTGGTCACCGTCGCCAACCCGGAGGACGCCTACTGGATGATCCAGCAGGCCATCCGCTCCGACGACCCGGTCATCTTCCTGGAGCCCAAGCGGCGCTACTACGAGAAGACCGAGGTCGACACGGAGGCCTCCATCCACGAGGTCACCCCGCTGGGGTCGGCGCGCGTCGCGCGTCCCGGCACCGACTGCACGCTGCTGGCCTACGGGCCGATGGTCAAGACCGCCCTCCAGGCCGCCGAGGCCGACACCGACCACTCGATCGAGGTCATCGACGTGCGCTCGCTGTCGCCGGTCGACTACCCGACCATCACCGCGTCGGTGAAGCGCACGGGGCGCCTGGTCGTGGCGCACGAGGCGACCCTCACCGGCGGCCCCGGCGCGGAGATCGCCGCCCGGGTCACGGAGGAGTGCTTCTACCACCTGGAGTCGCCGGTCATCCGCGTGGCCGCGTTCGACACCCCGTACCCGCAGTCCAGGCTGGAGGAGCACTACCTGCCGGACCTGGACCGGGTCCTGGACGGCGTTGACCGGGCGTTCGCGTACTAGATCGGGGATACCGCAAGACATGGCGATTCAGAAGAGCACGCCCGCGGTCGACGGCGTGCACGCGTTCACACTGCCCGACGTCGGTGAGGGCCTGGTCGAGGCCGAGCTCCTCACCTGGTACGTCAAGCCGGGCGACACCGTGGCCGACGGTCAGATGATCTGTGAGATCGAGACCGCCAAGGCCGTCGTGGAGCTTCCCTGCCCGTTCTCCGGGACGGTCCGGGAGCTGCTGGCCGCCGAGGGCGAGACGGTGGAGGTCGGCTCGGTGATCATCACCGTGGACGACGGCACCGGCGGTTCCGGTGCCGCCGCCCCGGACACGTCCGGGGCGGCCCGGCCCGAGAAGGCCGGGGAGGCCGAGGAGGCCCGGGAGAAGCCCCTCGTGGGCTACGGGGAGAAGGCCGCCGCCACCCAGCGTCGCGCCCGCCGCCGCCCGAGCCCGTCCGGCCCGGTGTCCCCGCCCGTGCCCAGGCCCGCCGAGGCCGCACCCGCGGTCGAGGCCGTGCCCGCGCCGGGGCGGCCGCTGGCCAAGCCCCCGGTCCGCAAGCTGGCCAAGGACCTCGGGGTGGACCTCAGCACGGTCGCGCCCAGCGGCAAGGGCGGGATCGTGACCCGTGAGGACGTCCACGCGGCCGTCGGGGGCGGCTCCGCGCCCGCTTCGGTGGCCGCCGAGACGGTCACGGAGGCCGCGCCCGCGACGGACCGCACCGCGCGTGAGCGGCGCGTCCCGATCAAGGGCGTGCGCAAGCACACCGCCGCCGCCATGGTGAACAGCGCGTTCACGGCGCCGCACGTCACCGAGTTCCTCCAGGTGGACGTCACGAGGACGATGAAGGCGGTGTCCCGGCTGCGCGAGCGCCGCGACTTCGCCGACGTCCGGGTGTCGCCGCTCCTGCTGGTGGCCAAGGCCCTGCTCATGGCGGTGCGCCGCCACCCGGAGGTCAACTCCTCGTGGGACGAGGAGGCCCAGGAGATCGTGGTCAAGGACTACGTGAACCTGGGGATCGCGGCCGCCACCGAGCGCGGTCTGGTGGTGCCCAACATCAAGGACGCCGACTCCCAGACCCTCCCGGAGCTGGCGGCGTCCCTGAAGGCGCTCACCGAGACGGCGCGTTCGGGGAAGACCACCCCGGCCGACATGTCCGGCGGGACCATCACCATCACCAACGTCGGCGTGTTCGGTGTGGACGCCGGTACGCCGATCATCAACCCGGGTGAGGCCGCCATCCTCGCGTTCGGGCAGATCCGCGACATGCCGTGGGTCCACAAGGGCGAGCTGAGGATCCGGAAGGTGACGACCCTGTCGCTCTCCTTCGACCACCGTCTGGTCGACGGTGAACTGGGCTCCAAGGTGCTGCGCGACGTCGGCACCGCGCTGGAGGACCCGGAGCTGACCGCCCTGGCCTGGGGGTAGTCGAAGTTCGAGGGGCCGGGGGGGGGGGGGGGGGGCCCCCCCCCCCCCCCCCCCCCCGCCGGGGGGGGGGCCCCCCCCCCCGGGGGGGGGGGGGGGGGGTTTTAAAAAAAAAAGCAGGCCCCCCAAAGGAGAGTGTTTA
>NZ_JBHYOW010000025.1:0-52193 GCF_042745575.1 Nocardiopsis sp. NPDC058789 | reverse complement strand
GTGGGGTTGGTGGGGGGGGGGGGGGGGGGGGGGGGGGGGGGGGGGCGCCCCCGGGGGGGGGGGGGGGGGGGGGGGGGGGGGGGGGGGGGGGGGGGGGCCGGGGCCCCCCCCCCCCCCCCCGGCCGTGGGGTCAGGGTTTGGTGGCGCCGCAGCGCTGACAGCAGATGTCCTCGTCCTCCGGGTTGCTGTGGGTGCAGAGCCGACAGGTCCAGTCGCAGGTGGCGCCGCGGAGGGGAGCTCCGGCCAGGGCACGGACGCGTTCAGGATGCATGGTGAGTCCTCGGGGTGGGGGACGAGTTCTCGACTGAACTGTTCGGTGCCCGGAATGACCTCGCTTTGAACGTGCCACATTCGGCCAGAAAGTGAAAATAGGTGATTAACAGGTCAAAAACCCCGTCCGTAATCCGGAAGAAGGCGACACGCGGATGCGGTCGGGCCCGTCATCCCCTACCGTTGGGGGCGAATCACCCTCCCACGCCAAGGAACGCACGTGTCCGGGAGTGAACACGGAGCGTCGACGAGGCCCGTCCCACGAGGGGCGCCGTGGGAGCGGAGTGCAATTCTGCGCCGCCGAGTCACACGCGCGTAACGATTCACGCCCTGGGGTCGGTTGGGTACGGCCCCCCGGAGTGGAACCGGCCGTGACCCCAGCACGTTGATGGACCATGAGGGTCCGTGTTCGACGAGGTGACGCAGCCGACGGGAGACGGGCGCCGGTGATCCGGCCTCGGTTCCCCGCCCGGACCGTTCCCGTTCCGGACACTACAATGAGCCGAATCGGTACGTTCCAGGGGTGACCGCGCCTGACGCGGGTGTGACGTCCGAGCCGACATGAGGATGAGTCATACGTGAACGGAAAACGCGCTTCAGGCGGTGGCTCCGAGGACGCTCTCGCGGAGGCGTTCCGGCATGCGCCCGAGCCCATGGCGGTCACGGGGACCGACGGCGCGATCCAGCACGCCAACCACGCGCTCACCGAGCTCTTCGGCAGGGAGGCCGACGAACTCACCGGGCGCCCCTGGTTCGAGCTCCTGGACTCCGCTGACGTCGAACACGGCACCCGTGCCCACGGCGACGCCCTGTCCGGGAACTGGCACCGCCGCTCCCGGCTGCGTCTCGCCGTCACCGACAAGTCCTCCCGGCTGGCCGAGGTCCGGCTCCGGCCCGTCGACGGCGACGGCGCCGTGCCCGACGACGCCTCGGCACCGGCCGTGGTCGTCCTCCTCCACGTGCTCTCCACCGAGGAGACCGACCTGCGTGTGGTCGGTGACCTGCGCACCGACAACTCCGACTCGGTCCTGTGGAGCCTGGACCTGAGCAACGGCCGCCTGCGGGAGCTCTTCGGCCCCACCCCGCTGGGCGGGCTCCTGGCCGGGAACGACCGCGACCTGGAGCGCATCCTCGAACGCATCCACCCCGACGACAACGCCCGCGTGCGCGACGCCATGGCGGCGTCGTTCACCGGCCGTGACTACGAGCAGCGCTTCCGGATCTTCGACCGCCTCGGGGACGAACGCTCCCTGCACGTGCGCGCCCGGTTCGTGCCCGGCCAGCCCGACCGACTCGTCGGGATCATCGACGACGTCACCGAACACGTGCAGCTGGTGCGCCGCCTGGCCGACCGCCGCCGCACCGAGGCCGAACACGGCCGACTGGTCACCGAGCTCTCGTCCAAGCTGGTCTCGGCCACCACCGTCGACAAGGTGATGGACCTGCTCAGCGAGGAGTTCCTGCCGATCTTCGGCGGCGTCTACGCCCTCGCCCTCTACGTCGAGGAGGGCGTCCTGCGCACCTCGCCCAGCGCCCGGGAGCGAGGGAACACCCACCGCATAGACGGTCGCCGGGCGGACGACACCGACTTCCCCATGGGCGCGGTCATCCAGGACCGCCAGCCACGGTTCTTCGAGAGCCGCGCCGAGATCGCCAGCCGCTTCCCGGCAGCCGTCGACCTCATGCGCTCGGCCCGGGGCCAGGCCTGGGCCACCGTCCCCATCTTCGGCGACGGCAAGATCGCCCTCGGCGTGTGGCAGATGGTCTGGGACCGGCCCCACCACGCCAGCCGGGACGAACGCGCCCTCATGCTCACCTTCGCCGGGCTGGCCGGGCAGGCCCTCCAGCGGATCAAGGCCCAGCAGGCCGAGCTGGAACTGGCCGACGCCGTCCAGCGCCGCATGCTCCCCCGCCAGGTGGCGAGCTTCCCGGACATGGACATCGCCACCAAGTACCTGCCCTCCCGCGCCGAGTGGCGGATCTGCGGCGACTTCTACGACGTCATCGAGCTCCCCGACAACAAGGTGGGCCTCCTGGTCGGGGACGTGCAGGGGCACGGCGTGGAGGCGGCCGCCGCCATGGGCCAGATCCGGGTCGCCTTCCGCGCCTACGCCAGCAACCAGTCCGACCCGGGCGTCGTACTGGGAGAGACCAACCGGCTGCTCACCGAGACCGGCGAGATCGTCTTCGCCACCTGCGGCTACCTCGTGGTGGACCGGGCCAGCGGAGTCATGCAGGCCGCCTGGGCGGGCCAGCCCCCCGCCGTGCTCGCCACCCAGGGCGCCTACGAACTGTGGTCACCCGAGACCGGTCCGCCCCTGGGCGTGCTCGCCGACACCGAGTACACCGTCACCACCCGGGTCCTGGCCCCGGGGACCACGCTGCTACTCTGTTCCGACGGGCTCGTGGAGAGCTCCGACGTCACCATGCAGGACGGTCTCGCGCAGGTGGGGGAGGCGCTCGCCCAGCACGGCGAGGACCCCAACGCCGCCGCGCAGGTCCTGGCGGAGATGGCGCCCGCGGGCCGGGGCGACGACATCGCCCTCCTCATCACCCGGATGATCCCGCGCGCCACGCCCCCGCCCGAACAGGCCGAGAGCCCCGAGAACATCTCCGTCCACCAGGGCTGAGCCCGGACCGCCCTCCGGCCGACCACGGTCGTCCCCGGTCTCGCCTACCCTGGGTGCGTGTCCGAAACACTGTTCGACGATGCCGGGGCCGAGGCCGCGAAGGGGCAGGAGCCGCTGGCCGTCCGTATGCGGCCGCGCACCCTCGACGAGGTCGTGGGCCAGCGCCACCTCCTGGGCGAGGGCAGTCCGCTGCGCCGCCTGGTCGAGGACGACGCGCCCATGTCCGTGTTCCTGTGGGGGCCGCCGGGAACGGGCAAGACCACCCTCGCCACCGTGGTCAGCCGGGTCACCCGACGCCGGTTCGTGGAGCTCTCGGCGGTCAACGCCGGGGTGAAGGACGTGCGCGCGGTCGTGGAGGAGGCCAAGCGGCGGATGGGGATGAACGGCACCCGCACGCTGCTCTTCGTGGACGAGGTGCACCGCTTCAACAAGACCCAGCAGGACGCCCTGCTGCCCGCCGTGGAGAACCGCTGGGTCAGCTTCATCGGAGCGACCACCGAGAACCCCTTCTTCTCCGTGGTCAGCCCGCTGCTGTCCCGCTCCCTGCTGCTGTCACTGGAGTCGCTGGACGACGCCGACGTCAGCGCCCTGGTGGACCGGGCGCTGACCGACGAGCGCGGCCTGGACGGCCGGTACACCCTCACCGAGGAGGGCGCCGAGCACCTCGTCCGGCTGGCCGGGGGAGACGGCCGTCGCTCCCTCACCTACCTGGAGGCGGGCGCCCTCGTCTCCGGGCCGCCCTCCGCCGACGGGCCGGTGGAGATCACCGCGGAGCACGTCGAACGCGCCGTGGACCGCCACGCCGTGCGCTACGACCGCTCCGGCGACCAGCACTACGACGTCATCAGTGCCTTCATCAAGAGCATGCGCGGCTCCGACCCGGACGCCGCCCTGCACTACCTGGCCCGCATGATCGAGGCGGGGGAGGACCCCCGCTTCATCGCCCGGCGCCTGGTCGTGCACGCCAGCGAGGACGTCGGCATGGCCGATCCCACCGCCCTCCAGACCGCCGTCGCGGCGGCCCAGGCGGTGGAACTCATCGGGATGCCCGAGGCCCGGATCAACCTCGCCCAGGCGGTCATCCACATCAGCCTGGCCCCCAAGTCCAACGCGGTGATCACCGCCATCGACGAGGCCGTGTCCGACGTGCGCGCGGGCCGGGCCGGGGCCGTCCCGGCCCACCTTCGCGACGCCCACTACAAGGGCGCCGCCGACCTCGGGCACGGCAGGGGCTACCGCTACGCGCACGACCACCCCGGCGGCGTGGCCCCGCAGCAGCACGCCCCCGAGGGGCTCACCGAGCGCGAGTACTACCGGCCCACCCAGCACGGAGCCGAGCGCCGCTTCACGGAGATCCTCCAGAGGATCAGGAGCGTCCTCAAGAGCGAGGGGTAGACCGGCGACGGCCCCGGCGCGCCGCGCCGGGGCCGTCCACGAACGGCGGCGGAACCACCCTCCGCCCGGAGTCAGTCGGAGAACAGCTCGACGACCTCCACCACCTCACGGGGCCCGTCACCCTCCTGGTCCTCGCCGAAGGTGATCTCCACGATCATCACCGGACCCCAGGTGAGGTAGTCGACGAAGTCACCGCCGCTCAGGTCCCAGGTGCCGCGCCCCTCCTCGTCCAGGAAGACGTGCTCGGGAGCCGCGCAGAAGCGGGCGCACTTCACCTCGGCGTCGGTGCGGATCACCGCCTCGCCCGGGTCACCGGCCTCCTCCCACTGCTCCGCCCAGGCCTCGTGGGTCGGGATGCCCTGGTCGCGCGGGATCTCGTCGTCCCGGGTCACCGGCGTGTACACCCAGACCCGCTCCCGCACCCCGGGCTCCGGCTCCGCCTGCTCCGAGGGATCGAACCGGACCACCAGGGTCCCCGGGTCCTGCTCCTCGACGGGCTCCTCCTCGGGGGCCTCCGAACTCCCGTCGGCCACGGGACCGGCCTCGGCGCCGTCGCCGAGCGCCTGGGAGAGGCCCCAGACGCCGCCTCCCACCAGCAGGGCGGCCACCGACACCGAACCCGCCAGGAAGAGGGTGCGGGTCGGACGCCGGTCTCCCATCCGCCCCTCCAAGCGGATCACCTCCGGCACCCGGGCGGGCGGCTCCACCGCGTGCCACTCGCGTTCGAGCACGCGGCTGATCTCCTCGCGCCCCCCGGCGGGGGAGCCGTCCTCCCCGGAACCCTCCGCCCGCCACACCGCGAAGACCGAGCCGGTCACCTCGCGCAGGCTGGGCCGCCGGTCCGGGTCGGGGTCCAGGGCGCGCCCCACGACCGGACGCAGTCCCTGGGGCAACCCGTCCAGGCCGAAGTCCCCGGAGGCCACCCGATCGGCGATCTCCTCGGGTTCGCCCGGACCGAAGGGCAGGCGCCCGGTCCCCGCGAACGCCACGACGGCGCCCCACGCGAACACGTCCGCGGCGGGCGACGGAGCCCCGCCCCGGTAGCGCTCGGGGCTCAGCCAGGTGGCCCCCGAGCCGCGCAGCCGCTCCGCTCGCGGAGCGATCGCGCACTCCATGATGTGCGGGCCGTTCGACTCCAGCAGGATCTCGCTGGGGCGCAGCGATCCGTGCGACACCCCGCGTGCGTGCAGGGCCGACAGCCCGTCCGCGAGCGCGGTGGCGAGGGCGATCAGCTTCCCGACCCCGATCCCGCCCCGCTTGGTCACGTAGTGGGACAGCCGCTGCCCGGCCAGGTAGGGCATGGACAGCCACGGGGGGTTGGCGTCCGCGTCGAACGCCAGGGGTACGACCACCCGGTCGGAGTCGACCCGCGACAGGTGACGCAGCCTCCGAGCGAGCGCGGGGTGGACGTCGGGTGACTCCAGTTCGGGGGACCGGAGCAGCTTCACGGCGACCAGACGGTCGCCAGCGGTGGCGGAGGCGGTGTCCACCGCGGCGTACACGGTGCCGGTGGATCCCTGCCCCAGTCGTCCGAGGACGAGGTAGGGGCCGATCCGCGACGGGTCGTCCGGGTAGAGGGGGGCCAGGTCCGGGGGTACCAGTACGGAGATCTCACGCGGAGAACGGGGGCTCATGGGTGTCCTGTCGGTGCTTCTGGGCCAGCGGGCGGCTGCGGGTGTGCCCTGGTGTCCGGACATCGTAGTGAAGAACCGCCCCCGCCGAGATTCTCGTCCGGGCCCGCCGGTCCGTCGATACCCCGGGCCCCGCGGACGGGGACGAAACGGACCCGTCGGACACGTGACGGTCACCACCGTCTGCCACACCGTGGCGCGCCCACGCGCCCCGACACCGGACGCGATAGGGTCAGCCGAAACCCGCCGCCCGGCCCTCAACGGCAGCGGCGGCGGACGCGGATCGGGAGCCCCGACCCGGCGCGATCGCTGGCCCCCGAACCCGCCCACGGTGCCCGCCGCGCGCCCGAGCGCGCGGGGACCGTCCGCACGTCCTCGAAGCAACCCTCTATCTGCCCTACGGAGCCTTCATGCTGACCGGAGGAGAGGTCGCCGCGCTCGTCGCAGCGGTGGTCTGGGCGGTGCTGGCCACGTTCATGTGCGTGGCGCTCGTCAAACTGATCAAGCTCATCAACGAGACCACCAAGGTCGTCTCCGAAGTGGGGGACCGGACCCCGCCGCTGCTGGACGACATGGCCTCCACGGTGGAGCGCACCAACACGTCACTGGAGCGGGTGGAGGAGATCACCGCCAACGTCCAGGCCTCCTCGGAGGACGTGTCCACCATGACCGCGCTCACCCGGTCGGTGTTCACCGGCCCGCTGGTACGGATCGCCTCGTTCTCCTACGCCGTCCGCCAGGTCCTGGGCCGTCGCAAGGCCCTGGCCGTGGTGCGCGGGCGCAAGAGGAAGGAGAACCGGTGATCGGCCGACTGGTCTACCTCGCCGCCGGTGCCGCGATCGGCGGCTACGTGGTGCACCGGGTGAACCGGGCCCGGCGGTCGCTGACGCCCGGAGGGATCGCCGACCGCGTCGAGGGGCGGGTCAGTGAGTACCGGGGCGCCCTCCAGGAGCTCAACGAGGACCTCGCGGAGGCGGTCCGGGAGGAGGAGGCGGAGCTGCTGCGCCGGTACGCACCCGAGCCCCGGGCGCTCCGCTCCGCCGACGCCGCGCCCCCGGGGCGGGCCGAGCGCGGGTAGCAACCGGTCGCGACGGGAACAACCTGGGACAACGAGGGAACCGGACGGGGCCCGAACGGGTCAGATATGTGACCCGAAATCGCGAACCGCCAGCCCCTGACGCGCGTCTGTAGGGTTGACGAACCAGTGCAACACGGAGGAAGCGCCATGTACCCGCCACAACCGCCCCAGGGCCCCGTCCCCGGGGGTCACGACCCCTACAACCAGGGGCAGTACGGATACCCCGGCGTTCCGCAGGCCCCGGACAAGATGCCCGGCACCGCGATCACGGTGCGCGTGCTCATGTTCATCGGCGGTGTGTTCGGCCTGCTCATGGGTGGTCTCGTCCTCCTGATCGGCCTCGCGGCCGGTGGTGACGGCGAGTTCGCCCAGGGCTTCACCGAGGGCATGCAGGGGTCGGGCGTCCACGTCGACCCGGCCGAGGTCGTCGTCGTCATGGCGATCATCGGTGGCGTCATGCTCGTGTACGGCATCGTCTCCACCGCGCTCGCCTCGTTCATGGGCCGGCGCAGCGGTGGCATCCTCTGGTCGATCGTCGTCTTCCAGAGCCTGGCCGCGCTCCTGCTGGTCGTGAACCTGTTCACCGGCGCCATCGGAGCGATCATCCCGCTGCTCTTCGCGGTCGGCATGATTGTCCTGATGGTGGTTCCGGCGACCCGCGCGTACTACACGCCCGCGTCCGCCGGTCCCCGCGCGGGCTACTGAGATCCGGGACGGTCCCGACCGTCCCGGCCCCCGTCGTTCCCCCGGGTCTGTCTCTGTAGAGCCTTCCCGCCGTCCCCACACTTCTCAGAGAGGACCAAGGTGTATCCCTCACCTCCCTCCGGCCCCAACCAGCCCTATGGTCAGGGTCAGCCCCCGCAGCACCAGCAGCAGGGCGGCTACGGCTACCCGCAACAGCCGATGCCGCACGGCCCCGGCCCCGGCCACCCCTACGGCGGCGCCCCCGGTGCTCCGGTCCCGCCCCCGCACTTCCGCGGCGCCCCCGGCGTCCCCGACGCCATGCCGGGCCAGGCCACCACGGTCCGGGTGCTGATGTTCATCGGCGGTCCGGTCGGCATCCTCTTCGGCCTGCTGCTCGGCGCGCTGGTCCTGTTCGGGGTGGGCCTGGGCGCCGCCGCCGGAAGCTCGCCCGAGGTGGACAGCGCCGAGATGGCCGGCATGATCGGTGTTTTCGGAGCACTCGGCGCCGTCGTCGCCCTGATCCCCCTCGTCTACGGCATCGTCTCGACGACGCTGGCCGCCAAGATGGGCAAGCGCTCGAAGGGCGTCTACTGGGGTGTGGTCGTCTTCAACATCGTCGCCGCGCTCGTCCTGGTGCTCAACGTGGTCGCCTCGATCGTGATGGAGGAGTCTCCCTCCTCGCTGATCCCGCTGGCGTTCCACGCCACGATGACCGGGCTCATGTTCGCCCCGCGGGTGCGTCAGTTCTACGGCGCCTAGACGCGCACGTCACGGCCGGTCGATCCGGCGGAGACCGGAGCGACCGGTGAGGGGCCCGGCGGGAGACCGCCGGGCCCCTCGGCGTTCGCGCACCCGCCCCCGGAGCCCGTACGGGGATGCGTCGGTGGCCAGCGGCGATAGCCTTGGAATGGCCGGACCGACGCCGTTGTCCTCAACGGTGCGGGTCCTCGGCGGCCACTGCAAACCATGCGCGCGGGCGTGGCGGTCCCCTCTACGATGGGCCCCTACCGACCACGCGTGACCACGGTCCCGCCCAGGGACAACCCCGCCGCCACCTCGCGGCGGAGCCAAGCACAGGAGGGCATCAATGGAGACGGCAGAGATCGCGCGCCGCTTCCTCAGTTTCTTCGAGAAGAACGGACACACCGTGGTGCCCTCGGCAAGCCTGATCGCCGAGGACCCGACGCTGCTGCTGGTGCCAGCGGGCATGGTCCCCTTCAAGCCCTACTTCCTGGGTCAGCGCACTCCCTCCTTCAGCACCGCCACCAGCGTCCAGAAGTGCATCCGCACCAAGGACATCGAGGAGGTCGGCAAGACCTCCCGGCACGCCACCTTCTTCCAGATGCTGGGCAACTTCTCCTTCGGCGACTACTTCAAGGAGCGAGCGATCCCGCTGGCGTGGGAGCTCGTCACCACCCCGGTGTCCGAGGGCGGCTTCGGGATCGACCCCGACAGACTGTGGGTGACCGTCTACCTCGACGACGACGAGGCCGCGTCGATCTGGCGTGACAAGGTCGGGGTCCGGCCCGAGCGCATCCAGCGCATGGGCAAGGAGGAGAACTACTGGGACATGGGCGTGCCCGGTCCCTGCGGCCCCTGCTCCGAGATCTTCTACGACCGCGGCCCCGAGTACGGCATCGAGGGCGGTCCCGAGGCGGACGAGAACCGCTACATCGAGATCTGGAACCTCGTCTTCATGCAGTACGAGCGGGGAGAGGGCTCCGGCAAGGAGTACCCGATCCTCGGTGAGCTGCCGAAGAAGAACATCGACACCGGCCTGGGCCTGGAGCGCCTCGCGGCGGTTCTCCAGGGCGTCGACAACATCTACGAGACCGACATCATCGGCCGCGTGCTGCACCGCGCCGCCGAGCTGACCGGCACCTCCTACGGTGACGACCACGACCAGGACGTCATGCTCCGCGTGGTCGCGGACCACGTGCGCAGCGCCGTCATGCTCGTCGGGGACGGCGTGAAGCCCGGCAACGAGAAGGCCGGGTACGTCCTGCGCCGCATCCTGCGCCGCTCGATCCGCAACCTCCGCCTGCTCTCGGGCACCGAGTCCTTCTTCCTCCACGAGCTGACCGACGTCAGCATCGACGCGATGAAGGACATCTACCCGGACCTGCTCGACAAGGCCGACGTCATCCACGGCGTGATCGACAACGAGGAGCGCAACTTCGCGGACACCCTCCGCGCGGGCACCACGCTCTTCGGCCGCGCCGCCGAGCGCACCCGCGCCGCGGGCGGGACCGTGTTCTCGGGCGTGGACGCCTTCCAGCTCCACGACACCTACGGCTTCCCCATCGACCTCACCCTGGAGATGGCGGCCGAGCAGGGCCTGAGCGTGGACGAGGGATCGTTCCGCGAGCTCATGCAGCGGCAGAAGGACACCGCCAAGGCCGACGCCAAGGCGAAGAAGCTCGGCAACGCCGACATCTCCCTCTACGCCCAGATGCACGAGAACGCGGGGAACACCGAGTTCCTCGGCTACACGGAGTCCGAGAGCGACTCCCGCGTCCGGGGCATCGTGGTGGACGGCGCCGGGGTCCCGGCCGCCCGCGCGGGCGACAAGGTCGAGATCGTCCTGGACCGCACCCCGTTCTACGGTGAGAGCGGCGGCCAGCTCGCGGACACCGGGACCCTGACCGTCGACGGGCGCGGCGTCGTGGACGTCGAGGACGTCCAGAAGCCGCTCCCCGGTCTGTTCGTGCACCGGGGCACCGTGCGCTCGGGAGAGGTCGTCCTGGACGACACCGTGCACGCCGCGATCGACACCGGCCGCCGCCACGCCATCGAACGGTCCCACTCGGCCACCCACCTGATCCACTCCGCGCTGCGCAACGCGATCGGCCCCTCCGCCGGACAGGCCGGTTCGGAGAACCGTCCCGGCCAGCTGCGGTTCGACTTCACCGCCGACAACGCGCTGGGCGGGGAGCGCCTGGCCGAGGTCGAGGAGGAGGTCAACACCGTCCTCGCCGGGGACATCGCGGTCCGGACCGAGGAGAAGAGCCTGGACGAGGCACTCAAGATGGGCGCCCTGGCCATGTTCGGCGAGAAGTACGGCGACCGCGTGCGGGTCGTGGAGATGAGCGACTACTCCGTCGAGCTCTGCGGCGGCACGCACGTGGGCTCCACCGCCAGGCTCGGCATCGTCAAGCTGCTGGGGGAGTCCTCCATCGGCTCGGGCGTGCGCCGCGTCGAGGCGGCCGTGGGCGTGGACGCGTTCAAGCGCCTGTCCAAGGAGTCGGCGCTGGTCGGGCAGCTCTCCGAGCAGCTCAAGACCCCGCGTGAGGAACTGCCCGAGCGGATCGACACGATGGTCTCGCGGCTGCGCGCCGCCGAGAAGGAGATCGAGAAGCTCCGCGCGGCCCAGGTGCTCCAGGCGGCGGGCGACCTCGCGGCGGGCGCCCGCCGCCACGGCTCCGCCCGTGTCGTGGCCGCCGAGGCTCCCGAGGGCGCCAGCGGTGACGACCTGCGCAAGCTGGTCCTGGACGTGCGCGGACGCCTCGGTGAGGACGAGCCCGTGGTCGTGGCCATGACCGCCGTGCCGAAGGACCGTCCCGTGGTCGTGATCGCCGCGAACAAGGCCGCCCAGAAGGCCGGGATCAAGGCGGGCGATCTCGTGGGCGTCGCGGCCCGCGCTCTCGGCGGCGGTGGCGGCGGCAAGCCCGACATCGCCCAGGGCGGCGGCACCGACGCGAGCAAGGTGGACGAGGCCCTGCGCGCCGTGGAGGCGCGTGTCGCGGGCGCCTAGACGCCCGGGCGACCGGCCGGTCCGGCCGCGCCCCGTGGACCTTCGGGTCACACGGGGCGCGGCCCGCGTCCCGCCACACCGGAACGGCCAATGCCCCCGTGTCGCCGCTCATGTCCGTACAGTTTCCCCATGTGACCAAGCTGACGGTTCTCCCGGCACCGGGGCCCGCTCCGACTCACGCCACGGCCGGAGGGCCGGGCGTCCCGGGCCCGTACCAGGCACGTGACCACCGTGACCTACACTCGGACGGTACGTGTGCTCCCCGGTCCCCGTCGCCACGGCAGACCCGAGGCCTGAGGCCCGTCCCCGCGCGACCGGGAGCGTTCCATGCGTGAGGCTGCGCACCGTCATCGAATCGGGCATACTGTGGCGCGTCACAGCCGATCACATGGCTGTCTGCGCGGAGATTCCCGCGATCCAGCTGATGAACAGGACCACCGTGTTGAGGATTTCCCAGCAGCGGTGCTGTGCCGTCGACGGCACGGCCGCCCGCGCGAGCAGCGCCCCCAGGCAGGAGGAGGCGTCCTCGTGAGACACGGTGTGCGCCTGGCCATCGACCCGGGCAACGCGCGTATCGGAGTCGCCGCCAGCGACCCGAGCGGCGTACTGGCCAGTCCGGTCGAGACCATCCCGCGAGGCAGGGGCGACGTCCAGCGCATCGCCCTCCTCGTCCTGGAGAAGGAGGCCCGCGAGGTCGTCGTGGGCTACCCTGCTTCACTGTCCGGCCAGGAGGGACCGGCGGCCCGGTCCGCGCGCGAGTTCGCGAACACCCTGGCCCGACTCCTCGACCCCGTCCCCGTCCGGCTCGTGGACGAACGACTCACCACGGTGACCGCCCAGGGACAGCTGCTCTCCGGTGCCTCCTTCGGAAAGAAGGGCGCGAAGGGTGGCCGGGCCCGCCGCTCGGTCATCGACCAGGCGGCCGCCACCGTGCTCTTGCAGAGCGCCTTGGACCAGGAACGGTCGACAGGCCATCCCCCGGGCGAGACCGTCCGTGCAAGCCAGGGAGATTCATGACCGACAGGGATGACCACCCCGATCCCTACCGTGGCCGTGCCGACCGTGAGGGCGGCTACGACTACGACCCGCTGTCCGACCCGCTGCCCGCGCAGCCGCCGTCACGCGGCCGACGCGCGCGTCCCGAGCCCCGGTCCAACCCCTGGCCCGAGGAGCCCGGGACGGGTGGGTTCGGACACACGGGACCCCCCACCGGTGACGTCCGCGCCCCCCGGTACGCGTCCCCCGCACCGGGTGAGTCCGACCCGGGCCGGACCGGACCCGCCCCGGGCCGCCGTCGCAGGGCCGAACCCCCTGCGGACGAGACGCCGTGGAACGGCGACCCCCAGACGGCCCAGCCCCGACGCTTCGGCGCGGCCGACGCCCTGCGCGGCGGCCGGGCCGCACGCGGCGGACAGACCTCCCAGCGACCCGCCCAGGGTTCCCCCTCGGACACCGGTAGCCACCAGCGCCCCAGTCCCGACGCGACCCAGGACGCCCTGGCGGCCCTGGCCAACCTGGGCGGTGCCCAGAACCCGGCACGCGGAACCGGGGCCCCCCAGCCCCCCGCCGAGCCCCCCGCCGAGCCCCCCGCACAGGAACAACCTCCCCGCAGGGCCCGTCGCGCCCGCGCCGAGGAGCCCGCCGAGCCGCGCTCCGTCTTCTGGGGCGACGACGCCGACGAACCCGCCCCCGGCTTCCTCACCGATCCTCCCGAGGAGGAGCCCCAGGGACGCCGGGCCCGTCGCAGGCGTGCCCAGGAGCCCCAGCCGAAGCCGGTGCGCGACACGGGCGCCTTCCGTGCGCTCGAGCCCGAGGACGAGGAGCCGACCGGCCGCCGCGGTCGCCGTCGTGCCCGCCGCGCGGCCGAGGAGAACCCCGAGGACACCGGTCCGTTCCGGGCCCGTGAACCCGAACCCGAACCCGAGCCCGAGGAGCCGACCGGCCGTCGCGGCCGTCGGCGCGCCCGCCGTGGGGCCGATCCGGAGCCGGAGGAGTCCGGCGCCTTCGCCGCCGCTCCGGTCACCGACACCGGCGCCTTCGCCGAGCTGTCCCATCTGGACGAGGACGAGGAACACCTCACGGACACCGGCTCCTTCCTCGCGCAGGAGCCCGAGGACGAGGAGCCCATGGGGCGTCGTGGGCGCCGTCGCGCCAAGCGGGGCCGTCGCGCCGAGCCCGAACCCGTGGTGGAGGAGGAACCCGAGGAGGACCTCTACGAAGAGGACAGCCTCGAGGACATCGCGGCCTCCTACGGGGACAGCCGTGCCACCCGGAAGCGCGCCAAGCGCGCCAAGGCCGCGCAGGCCGCCCGCCTCAACAAGGGCAAGCCGAAGAAGCGTAAGAAGAGCAAGGGCATGACGGTCCTGCTCGTGCTGGTCCTGCTGCTCGTGGTCGCGGGCGGTGGCTTCGCGGTCGCCCGCACCTACGTCTTCCCGCCGGACTTCGACGGTGAAGGAGAGGGCGAGGTCGTCTTCGCCATCGAGAACGGTCAGAGCGGCACCGCCGTCGCCCAGAGCCTGGTGGACCAGGGTGTGGTCGCCAGCGTGCGGTCCTTCACCAACGCCCTCAGGTCGAGTGGCGGAGAGGGCCTGGTGCCCGGAACCTACTCCCTGGCCGAGGGGATGAGCGGGGAGAGCGCCGTGGCGGCTCTGCTCGACCCGGAGAACCGGCTCGGGGGGCGGGTCACCATCCGCGAGGGGCTCCGCTCCGACCAGATGCTCCAGCTCCTGGCCGACAACACCGGTCTGGGCCTGGAGGAACTCCAGGCGGCGTACGAGCAGACCGACGACCTCAACCTGCCCGACTACGCGACGGAGGGTCCGGCTGGCTACCTGTTCCCGTCCACCTACCGCTTCGAGCCCGACACCGAGGCCCTGTCGATGCTGCGGACCATGGTCACCCAGCACAAGCAGGTCGCTGAGCAGGTGAACCTGGAGTCCCGGGGATCCGACCTCGGGTACGACCCCAACGAGATCATGGCGATCGCCTCCATCGTGCAGGCCGAGAGCGGCCGGGCCGAGGACATGCCGAAGATCTCCCGCGTGGTGCACAACCGCCTGGACATCGACATGCCGCTCCAGATGGACAGCACCTGCTTCTACGCCATCGGCGAGTACGGCATCGCGCTCAACAACGACCAGCTGGCCCAGTGCCGGGAGGACACCAGTGGGTTCGACACCTACCACAGCCCCGGGCTGATCCCCGGCCCGTTCGTCGCTCCGGGTCAGGACGCCATCGAGGCGGCCCTGGACCCGGCCGACGGCGAGTGGCTGTACTTCGTGGCCACCGACCCGGACAACGGCGTCACCGAGTTCGCGGAGACCCACGAGGAGTTCGAGGTCCTCAAGGAACGCTTCCAGGAGACGTGGGGCGGCGGATCGAGCGAGGGCGGGGAATGACGCGCGCCGCCGTCCTCGGCTCGCCGGTGGCCCACTCGCTCTCCCCGGTCCTGCACACGGCCGCGTACGCGGCACTCGGTCTGGAGGACTGGTCGTACGGGATCGTCGAGTGCGACGAGGCGGGGCTGGGGCCCTTCCTCGCCGGGCTGGACCCCGAGGAGTGGGCCGGGCTCTCCCTGACCATGCCGCTCAAGCGCCGGGCCATGGAGCTGGCCGACGAGGTCACCGACCTGGCCACGGCGGTCGGCGGCGCCAACACCCTCGTCCGTCGGGACCGGGGGTGGTCGGCCCTGAACACGGACGTGGAGGGGATCGCCACCGCCCTGACCGAGGCGGGTGTGCCGACCCCGGCCAGTACGGTCGTCCTGGGCGCCGGTGCCACCGCGGCCTCCGCGCTGGCGGCGCTGCGGGAGCTGGGCGCGACCGGACCGGTCACCGTCCTGGCCCGGGACACCGCGCGTACCGGCGAGGTCACGGAGGCGGCCGAGCGCCTGGGCCGTCCCGTCCGGGTGGCCCCGCTCGCGGAGATCGACCGCCACCTGGACACCGACCTCGTGGTCTCCACGCTGCCCTCGGGGGCGGCGGACGAGTACGCCAAGCGGATCGCGGACTCCCGGGCGGACCTGTTCGACGTGATCTACGCCCCGTGGCCGACCCCCGCCGCCACGGCGGTGGCGGCCCGTGACGGACGGGTGGTCGGCGGTTTCCCGATGCTCCTGCACCAGGCCGTCGCCCAGGTCCGCCTCATGACGGGGGTGGACGACGTCCCCGTGGACGCCATGCGGGCAGCGGGGGAGGCCGAGCTGGTCCGGCGCTCCGCCCAGCCCGGGGTCTGACCACCGGACACGGTGGTCGCGGGTCCTGCTATATTGGGTGTCATCGACTTGGTCCGGTGTGCCAGACACGCCGGAACCGCAAGCGGAGATGATCCTCCCACCTACCGGGCCGCGCCCGTGTGGGTCCCGGTCAGACGATGGGCTCAGCGCCCCGAACGCGTCGGACTCCCGTGTACGGGTTCCGGCGCCCCGGTGCGCGGTCCCCTCGTCAACGTCCGGTCGGATCGCCCCGCTTGCACACGCTGGCGGGGTTTTTCGTTTTTGGTGAGACCCCAACGCGGGCGGGTGGCCTGAACAAGCACGGGCGACCCGGTCGAACAGGCCGACCACCGAGTGGTGGACGGCCGGTCCCAGGTAATCCGAGAAAGCTAGGGAGGGGTCTCATCAGCACAGAGCCCCGCATCAATGACCGTATCCGGGTGCCCGAGGTCCGACTCGTCGGACCCAACGGTGAGCAGGTCGGAATCGTCTCCGTGCAGGACGCGCTGCGTCTGGCCCAGGAGTCGGACCTCGACCTCGTCGAGGTCGCGCCGACCGCGCGCCCGCCGGTCGCGAAGCTGATGGACTACGGCAAGTTCAAGTACGAGTCCGCGGTCAAGGCCCGTGAGTCGCGCAAGAACCAGTCGAACACGATCATCAAGGAGATCAAGCTCCGCCCGAAGATCGATCCGCACGACTACGAGACCAAGAAGGGTCACGTCGTTCGGTTCCTCAAGAGCGGGGACAAGGTCAAGGTGACGATCATGTTCCGTGGCCGTGAGCAGTCCAGGCCCGAGCTCGGGCGCAGGCTGCTGGCGCGTCTTGCCGAGGACGTCCAGGACCTTGGAACGGTCGAGTCCCAGCCCAAGCAGGACGGCCGCAACATGGTCATGGTGATCGGTCCGCACAAGCGGCGTTCCGAGCACAAGGCCGAGGCCCGCGCCGCGGCGGGGGACAAGACCCGCCGCGACGAGCGCGACCAGGCGTAGGGCGCCAGGGGAAGTCCCCCACCGCCCGGACGCCGTGAAGGCGACGACCGGGTGGTGGGGTGGGCTGCGCCCGACCAGTCCGTGATGCACCGGTGTGCGACGGGATCCCGCCGTAGTGGCGGAACAATCGCGGTGCCCGCATCCTGTGCGGGGGCCGCGCCGACGGAGTAGGAGACGACGGCGACATGCCGAAGAACAAGTCCCACAGCGGAGCCAAGGACCGTTTCAAGGTCACCGGCTCCGGCAAGATCATGCGCCGCCGTGCCAACAAGAACCACATCCTTGAGCACAAGACCTCCAAGCGCAAGCGCAAGCTGGGCACGGAGGCCGAGCTCGCTCCGGCCGACACCAAGAACATCAAGAAGCTCCTGGGCATGTAGCACCGGAGCACCCGTCCTCCTTGGCGAGCCCGTGCGCCCGACCCCGTCGGCGCGCTGAGGCGCCCGGAGGACACCCACCTGAAGCGAACACGGTCGCTGGGTGCGTCCTGGCCGGACCGGTCGGCGCGCCGTGCGCGCCGGAAGAACCAATGAGGGAGTCACTGTGGCACGCGTGAAGCGGGCTCTCAACGCCAAGAAGAAGCGCAAGGTCGTTCTCGACCGGGCCAGTGGTTACCGCGGGCAGCGCTCGCGTCTGTACCGCAAGGCCAAGGAGCAGATGCTCCACTCGATGACCTACTCCTACCGGGACCGCAAGGACCGCAAGGGGCAGTTCCGTCGTCTGTGGATCCAGCGCATCAACGCCGCCTCCCGCGCTCACGGCCTGACCTACAACCGTCTCATCCAGGGGCTGAAGCTGGCTGAGATCGAGGTCGACCGTCGCATGCTGGCCGAGCTGGCCGTCAACGACGAGGCCGCCTTCGCCGTTCTCGTGGAGAAGGCCAAGCAGGCCCTCCCCGCCACCGCCGCGGCCTAGCGGGCAGTTGGAAGAAGCAGACGGGTAGCGATGGCGAGCCACGAGTTCACGAGTGTCCGGTCACCCAGGATCAAGGGGGTTCGGCGGCTCGCCAAGCGCACCTTCCGTCAGCGTGAGCGGCGCTTCCTCGCGGAGGGGCCGCAGGCGGTACGGGAGGCCCTGGCCGCCGTCAACGGCGGCGTCGGGCGGTCCCCCTACAACGGGACCGCCCACGGCGTCGTCGAGGTCTACGCCACGGCGGAGGCCATGCAGCGCCACATCGACCTGATGGACGCCGCCCACACCGCGGGCGTGCCCACCCACCGGGTCAGTCTCGACGTGATGTCCGAACTGGCGCAGACCATCACCCCGCAGGGGGTCATCGCGGTCTGCGAGTTCGTCGACGTCCCCCTGGAGAGCGTGTCCGACGTGCGTCTCGCCGTCGTCCTCTCCCACGTGCGCGACCCCGGCAACGCCGGTACGGTCCTGCGCACCGCCGACGCGGCCGGAGCCGACGTCGTCATCTTCACCGACGCCTCGGTGGACCCCTACAACGGCAAGTGCGTGCGCGCCTCCGCCGGAAGCCTGTTCCACCTGCCCGTGGTGGTGGGGGTGCCGGTGGCCCGGGCCGTGGACTTCCTGCACGGCGCCGGAGCGAAGGCATGGGCCGCGGACGGCAGCGGCGACCGCGATCTGCACCAGCTGGCCGACGACGGCGACCTGGACGGCCCGGTCGGCTGGGTCTTCGGCAACGAGGCCTGGGGCCTGCCCGAGGAGATCGTCCAGCAGACGGACGGCGCGGTCAGCGTCCCGATCTACGGCGCCGCCGAGAGCCTGAACCTGGCCACGGCGGCCGCGGTCTGCCTGTACACGACCGCCCGTCAGCAGCGCCGCGCCTGAGCGCGGCCGAACCGGGCCGGCGTCGCCGGTGTCCGGTCTACGGCGGGCCCGAAAGGCTGGATCCGGCCAGCGTCGCGGCGGGCCCTTCGTGGTTGGCCGCGCCGTGCCGACGCCGCTCCGTGGAAGCCCCCTGACCGCGCTTCGGCGTGGCGGAACCAGGCCGAATAGTCACTCCCAGTCACGGTCGGGCGGCTGACCCGGCGTGCCGTGCCGGTCGTCCCACACGCTCGGTAACAGGTTGCCTCAACCACCCGAAATGCACGTGCACGGGGTTCGAGTGTCGATAGGGTCGGGCCAGTACGACGGTGGTTCATGCGCATCCCGCTTGTCCACCCCCGGCCGACCCGTGTCAGGGGTCGGACAGTGCGCGTGTTCGCGGTGGCACGGCGGGCTTGGCGACAGGGTGTGAGCACACGAAGCTCGAACGTGTCGGCGGGGGCCCGGGGTCGGCGGGCGGCCGACCGCCTCCGGACGGCGGCGCCGAGCCGACGGCGTCTCCCGGTCTCCGGGGGCGGCCGTATCCCGGGTCGCCAGGCGTACCAGGTGGGAGTGCAGGGTAGATCTGCGGTGGTGTCCGGGGAGTTCAGGGACGGACACGACCGGTCAGCGATCCCGACCCAGGAGTCCTGTGGTCGCGGACCTTCGGAGGGGAGCGGGGAGAGGCGTGGGCACCGGCCGACACGTGGGCCAACCGGCGGAGGACTCTGACGGAGCGGCGGCGCGACCCTCACAGGACCCCGTCCCAGGGCACGGACACACCACCGACGTCCCCACCGACCGGGAGGGCGTCCCCGACGCGGACACCCGTACCGGGCGGCGGCGTACGCCCGCGCCCGCGCTGTGGGACGTCGACACCGCCTCGGCGGGCTCCGACGGTCCGCCCCTGCACGCCGACGACCTCCCCGACGGGGTGGTCGTGGCCGACGCGAGCGGCAGGATCGTCCTCTTCAACTCCCTCGCGGCGCAGTTGACCGGTGTCCCCGCCACGTCCGCGATCGGCCGGGACTTCCGCGCCGCCCTCCCGCTGAACGGGCTCGACGGCAACAACTGGTGGGAGTCCAGCGACCCCTACGGCGGCGACCGCGAACGCACCCGCCAGCCCGAACGCATGCTCTGCCTGCCCGACGAACGTGAGATCCTCGTCTCCGCCCGCTACGTGCGGGCCCGCCCCGGCGGCGACCTCGTCCGCCTGGTCCTCACCCTCAGGGACGCCTCCGCGCGGGTGGAACGCTCCCGCGCCGACCTCGTCTCCGAGGTCGCGCACGAGCTGCGCTCCCCGCTCACCAGCGTGAAGGGCTTCACCTCCACGCTGCTCAACAAGTGGGAACGGCTCACCGACAAGCAGAAGCTGTTCATGCTGGAGACCGTCAACGCCGACGCGGACCGCGTCACCCGGCTCATCCACGACCTCCTCGACGTCTCCCGGATCGAGTCCGGACGCCTGGAGGTGCGCCGCCAGGTCGTCGACCTGCCGACGGCCGTGCGCCGCCTCGTCGCCAGCCGTGTCGCCTCCGGCTACGCCGAGGAGCGTTTCCGGGTCGAGACGCGCGGTGAACTCCCGCAGATGTGGCTGGACGCCGACAAGGTGGAGCAGATCCTGTCCAACCTCGTGGAAAACGGGGTGCGGCACGGCGCTGGTACTGTCAGTGTCGTGATCGAGCCGTGTGAAGGAGGAGCAGCGGTGTCGGTGCGCGACGAAGGCCAGGGCATAGCACCCGAGACCGTTCCGCGCGTCTTTCGTCAGTTCTGGCGCGGGAAGCGCCGTGGCGGAACCGGCCTCGGACTGTTCATCGTCAAGGGCCTCGTCGAGGCCCACGGCGGCACGATCACCGTCGGACGCGCCCCCAACGGCGGCGCCGAGTTCCGATTTACCGTGCCCGCCGGGACGCCCGAGTTCGTCTGAGCCCTCAGACCCTTCGGCCCCCCGGTGGGCGCACGCGGCATGTCCCGGACCCCGCGACGGACCTTCCCGGGCTGCCCGAAACCGCCTGTGCTTTTCCTGTCGGCTTCGTCCGCCCCGCGCGGACCGTGACTGCCGCGCCGGTCCCCGCTCCGTGGGGGGCCGGTGACGGCGAGGCAACCAACCATGTCTGCACCGAACAATTCCTTCGACCCGGTCGAGGTGACCTCCCTGCACCCCGACGAGGTCGCCCGCATGCGTGAGGAGGCGCTGGCCGCCATCGAGGCCGCCGCCGACCTCGCGGAACTCAAGGAGGTCCGGCTCGCGCACGCCTCGGACCGCTCCCCGCTGGCCCTGGCCAACCGGGAGATCGGCGCGCTGCCCCCGGCCGCCAAGGCCGACGCGGGCAAGCGTGTCGGCGGCGCCCGACGCGACGTCGGGCAGGCCCTCAAGGCCCGCCAGGCGGTGCTGGAGACCGAGCGCGACGAGCGCGTCCTCGTGGAGGAACGCGTCGACGTCACCCTGCCGTGGGACCGTGCGCCCCGGGGCGCACGCCACCCGTTGACCACGGTCGCGGAGCGCATGACCGACGTGTTCGTCGGGATGGGCTTCGAGGTCGCCGAGGGTCCGGAGATCGAGGCGGAGTGGTTCAACTTCGACGCCCTCAACTTCCAGCCCGACCACCCGGCCCGCAGCATGCAGGACACCTTCTTCGTCGAGGGCCCCGACGGCGGCGAGTCCGGCCTGGTCATGCGCACGCACACCTCCCCGGTCCAGATCCGCGCGCTGCTCTCGCGCGAACTGCCGGTGTACGTGGTCGCGCCCGGCAAGACCTTCCGTACGGACGAGCTGGACGCCACGCACAGCCCGGTCTTCCACCAGTTGGAGGGCCTCGTGGTCGACAGGGGTATCACCCTGGCGCACCTGCGCGGCGCCATCGACGCCTTCGTCGAGTCCGTCTTCGGTGAGGGCCTGCGGACCCGCTTCCGCGCCTCCTACTTCCCGTTCACCGAGCCCTCCGCCGAGGTGGACATCGAGTGCTTCGTCTGCCGGGGCGCCTCCGTGGGCGACCCCGACCGGCCCTGCCGTACCTGCTCCAGCGAGGGCTGGATCGAGATCGGCGGCTGCGGCGTGGTGAACCCGCGCGTGCTCACCGCCGCCGGGGTGGACCCGGAGGTCTACAGCGGCTGGGCCTTCGGCCTGGGAATCGAACGGACACTGATGTTCGCGCACGGTGTGCGCGACATGCACGACATGGTCGAGGGCGACATCCGCTTCACCTCGGCCTTCGGGAGTGAGAACTGATGCGCGTCCCCCTGACCTGGCTGCGTGAGTACGTCGAGCTTCCGGCCGACGTCTCCGCCCGTGACCTCGCCTCCCGGCTGACCCTGGCCGGGCTGGAGGTCGAGACCGTCGACGAGCTCGGCACCGACCTGACCGGGCCCGTCGTCTTCGGCCGCGTGCTGGAGATCGAGGAGCTCACCGGCTTCAAGAAGCCCATCCGCCACTGCAGGGTGGACGTGGGCGCGGCCAACGGCACCGGTGAACCGCAGGAGATCGTCTGCGGCGCCCGCAACTTCGTCGAGGGCGACCTCGTCGTCGTCTCCCTGCCCGGCGCCGAACTGCCCGGGGGCTTCCGGATCGGCGCCCGCAAGACCTACGGGCGGATGTCGGCGGGCATGATCTGCTCCGCCACCGAACTCGGCCTGTGGGAGGACCACGACGGCATCGTCGTGCTCCCCGAGGGCTTCGCCGAGACCGGTGCGGACGCCATCGCCACCCTCGGCCTGCGCGAGGACGTCCTCGACATCGCCGTCACCCCCGACCGCGGGTACGCGCTGTCCCTGCGCGGCGTGGCGCGCGACGTCGCCGCCCTGTACGGGGTCGCGCTGCACGACCCCGCCGACGTCACCGTGGCCGATGCCACCGGGCCCGGCCACCCGGGTGCGATCGAGGACCCCGCGCGCTGCGACCGCCTCGTGCTGCGCGGCGCCACCGGCTTCGACCCGGAGGCGCCCACACCGCTGTGGATGAAGCGCCGCCTGCACCAGTGCGGGATCCGCCCCGTCTCCCTGGCCGTGGACGTCACCAACTACGTGATGCTCGAACTCGGTCAGCCGCTGCACGCCTGGGACCGCGACCGCGTCGACGGCGCGATCCGGGTCCGCCAGGCCGTGGCGGGGGAGAAGCTGGAGACCCTGGACCACGTCCAGCGCTCCCTGGACACCGACGACATCGTCGTCGCGGACGACTCCGGTGCCCAGGCCATCGCCGGTGTGATGGGCGGCCTCGACACCGAGATCGGCCTGGTCTCCACCAGCGTCCTGATCGAGGCCGCGCACTTCGACGCCATGAGCGTCGCGCGTGCCTCCCGTCGGCACCAGCTGTCCTCGGAGGCCTCCCGGCGCTTCGAGCGCGGCATCGACGCCGCCGCACAACTCGCCGCCGCCACCCGCGCCGTGGAGCTGCTGGCCGAACTCGGCGGCGCCACCGTCGAGACCGCCTACACGGTCGTCGACGAGTCCACTCCGCGCGAGCCCATCGTCATCCGGGCCTCCCACGCGGCGAGCGTGGCGGGGGTCGACTACCCCGAGGGCACCAGCGAGCGGTGGCTGCGCGCCGTCGGCTGCGCCGTCGAGACGGACGGGGACCTGCTCCGGGTCACCCCGCCCACCTGGCGGCCCGACGTCACCGACCCCAACGACCTCGCTGAGGAGATCATCCGCTTCGAGGGGTACGAGAACATCCCCTCGATCCGGCCCAGCGGTTCCGGACGGGGCCTGACCTCCGGTCAGCGCCTGCGCCGCGCGGTCGGCCGTGTCCTGGCCGACACCGGATTCAACGAGGTGCTGTCCTACCCGTTCACCGCCGAGCGGGACCTCGACGGTCTCCAGCTGGCCGCCGACGACCCGCGCCGGGCCAGCCTGCGCCTGGCCAACCCGCTCAGCGAGGAGGAGCCGCTGCTGCGGACCACCCTCCTGCCCGGGCTGTTCAAGGCCCTCGCCCGCAACGTGGGCCGTGGGCTCACCGACGTCGCCCTGTTCGAGACGGGCCTGGTGTACCTGCCTGTTCCCGGTGCCACCCGCGCCCCGATCCTGCCGGTGGACCGCGGCCCCGGCGCGGAGGAGCTCGCGCTCATCGACGCGGCCCTGCCCGAGCAGCCGCGCCGCGTGGGCGTGGTCGTGACCGGCGCCGCCGAGCGTGCGGGCTGGTGGGGCGAGGGGCGCGCGGCCACCTGGGCCGACGCGGTCCAGGCCGCCCGGGACGTCGCCCGGGTCGCCGGGGTGGACCTGGAGGTCGAGGCGGACACCCGTGCTCCGTGGCACCCCGGTCGCTGCGCCGCACTGTACGTGGGGGTGCAGGGCGAGCGCGTGCTCGTCGGCCACGCCGGCGAACTGCACCCGAGGGTCGTCAAGGCGTTCGGACTGCCGGAGCGCACCGCCGCGGCGGAGATCGACCTCGACGCTGTCGAGCGGGCCCGCTCCGACGCGCCCGCGCCGACGGTGTCGACCTACCCGGTGGCCACCCAGGACGTGGCCCTGGTCGTCGACGCCTCGGTGCCGGTCGGCCGGATCAGTGAGGCGCTGGCCGAGGGGGCCGGCCCCCTCCTGGAGAGTGTGCGGCTGTTCGACGTCTACACCGGCGAGCAGGTCGGTGAGGGGCGTAAGTCCGTGGCCTTCGCGCTGCGGTTCCGGGCCGAGGACCGGACGCTGACGGCCGAGGAGGCGGGCGCCGCGCGCGACGCCGCCGTCGCCCTGGCCACCGAGCGGACCGGCGCGGTCCTGCGCGGCTGATCCCGGTCGGCACCCGCCCCTCCGGGGAGAGGGGCGCCGACACGGCGGGCGGGGCGGGTTCTCCCTTGTGAGGGGGACGCGCCCCGCCCTTCGGCGTTCTCGCTGTGAGAGGCAGTCGGACCCCGCTCAGACGGAATGCGAGAAGACCCCCCTCGGTTGTGAAACATGCAGAGTGAGAGTTCGGATTTCAAGAAAATTGGAGGGGTGTCTTTCCAGCGTAGTAAGGGTTTTAGTGCGAGGCGGCGGGGGTAGCCGGAATGAAGTTTGGGTTTCGGGGCATGAAAGCTCGTTTTGGCTCTTGCTGTGGAGCGGCTTGAGAACTTAGCCTGCGAGTACCTGCCACGACCTGGGCGCCCAGGGAGGGGTCAGATCCGTTTTCCGCTGCGCGTTCTCGCGCATGTCACGGCTCGGAGGTCGCCATATGACCGAAACGGTTGTCTCGTCCGCGCTCGCTCCCAAGGAACACCGGGAGCCCAGCCGCCTCTGGCACACCTTCTGTGATATGAACACCGTGGCCAAGGGCCCGGAGTTCGTCGTGGCCCGCGCCGAGGGCGTGTGGCTCTGGGACCAGTTCGGTGACCGGTACCTGGACGGTACCGCCAGCCTCTGGTACTCCAACGTCGGGCACGGTCGCGCGGAGATCGCGGACGCGGTCCACCGACAGATGAGCTCCCTGGACGCCTACACCGTCTACGGGGACTTCGCCAACGTACCCGCGATGGAGCTGAGCGAGCGACTCGCCGCCCACGCCCCGGTCGACGACCCGCGCGTCATCCTCACCTGCGGGGGAGGGGAGTCGATCGACACCGCCGCCAAGCTGGCGCGGGCCTACTGGGTCACGCAGGGCCAGCCGGAGCGGCAGCACCTGATCAGCCGGACCGGGGGGTACCACGGCCTCAACGGGTTCGGTACGAGCATGATCGGGATGGAACGCTTCCGTTCCGGCTACGGGAAGCTCATCGAGGACACCTCGGTGGTCCCGCACGACTCCGCCGCGGCCCTGGAGGCCGAGATCCTGCGGGTCGGGGCCGACCGCGTCGCCGCCTTCTTCGCGGAGCCGGTGATCGGCGCGGGCGGTGTCTTCCTGCCGCCGGAGCACTACTTCGCGGACGTGGCGCGGATCTGTCAGAAGTACGGTGTCCTCTTCGTCGTGGACAGCGTGATCTGCGGCTTCGCCCGTCTGGGGAACTGGTTCGGGATCGAGCGGTTCGGGGTCAGCCCGGACATGATCGTCTTCGCCAAGGGCGTCTCCAGCGGGTACCTGCCGCTGGGCGGGGTCGTGGTCAACGGTCGTGTGGCCGACCCCTTCTGGAACCAGGAGGGCAACCCGTTCCTGCACGGCACCACCTACGCGGGCCACCCGTCCGCGTGCGCCGCGGCCATGGCCAACCTGGACATCCTGGAGCGCGAGGACCTGTTCACGGTCTCCCGCGAGGTGGAGACCCACCTGGACTCCGCGCTGCGCGGGCTGGCCGACCACCCGCTGGTGGCCGAGGTCCGTTCCGGGGTCGGGGTGATGGGCGCGGTGGAACTCACGGAGGAGGCGCTGACCGAGCGTGGGATCACCACGGCGGAGGTCTTCTCGGAGGCCCGCGCGCGCGGCGTCATCGTCCGTCCGATTCCGAAGGCACTGCTGGTCTCGCCGCCCCTGATCATCACCTGGGAGCAGGTCGAGCACCTGACGTCCACCCTGTACGGGGCCCTGGACGCCGTCATGGACCGACACTGACGAGGGGGAGCCCGGGGTCTCCGGGCTCCCCGTGAAAGGACCCCACGGCAGGACGCGTAGAGCCCACCGGTGCACGGCGCCGGTGGGTTGATTATTTTCCTAGGAAACCTCTGTCGAGTACTGGTATCGTACGGTAATATTTACTGGGAAGATACTTCTTCGGGGTGCGTAGGGTCGACGTCCCCGGTCACACGGCAGGGGGCAGACCATGACGGCACAGGGAGACGCCACGGCGGAGCGGGACGGCGGGGAGGTCGCCGAACCGCTGGAGGCCGGTCCCAGCGGCGACGATCTGATCACGGCCTGGGGGCTGGTGCACGAGGCGATGAGCACGATCCAGCCGCGCCTGCTGCACGGGATCACCCCGGACGGCAGGGACATGGCGGGTCCGTGGTTCGAGGTCCTCATCCGCCTCCAGCGCACCCCCGGTCACCAGCTGCCGATGAGTCGTCTGGCGCGCGAGGTCAGCCTCAGCACGGGCGGGTTCACCAAGCTGGCGGACCGCCTGGAGAAGGAGGGCTACCTGGAACGACACAACTGCGCCAGTGACCGGCGCGTCGTCTACGCCACCCTCACCGAGAAGGGTCTGGAGTTCATCGTCGCGACGCGCGTGCGGCACGTCGAGCGTCTCCGGGAGCACGTGCTCGCGCCGCTGGGGGAGGCGGGGGTTAGACAACTCGCCGCCATCGCGCGTACGCTCCGTGACAGCGCTCGCGACTGAGGCGAACCCCGAACGGCGACTCTACGTAGTCGAATCCCCACTCTCGCGGGGTGTCGATCCACGTGAATGTGCCGAAAACATCCCATGCGCCTTCGTTCCCATGTAGGTTGGCCAGAGTTCGGGGGCCCATGCGGGGTGGGTCGGGAGCACTGAGGTTCCGGGGGGAACGAATGAGGCTGTTCACCACTGCTGCCCAGATGAGGCCCATTCCCCGGTCCTCTCGCTTCGCCAACGGTGGCGTCTCCTTCTGGTTCCGCGAGGACGGTCTGCCCGAACGGAGATCCCCCCTCCCCGGTGACGCCGACTACGACGTCTGCGTGGTCGGGGCCGGGTACACCGGTCTCTGGGCCGCTTACTACCTCAAGAAGGACCAGCCTGACCTGCGCGTCTGCGTCGTCGAGCGGGAGTTCGCCGGGTTCGGGGCGTCGGGGCGTAACGGAGGGTGGTTGTCCGCGGAGTTCTCCGGTTCCCAGGAGGACTACGCACGGTCACATGGCAAGCCCGCCATGATCGCGCTCCAGCGTGCCCTGATGAACACGGTGGACGAGGTGGTCGCGGTCACCGAGGCCGAGGGGATCGAGGCCGACGTCGTCAAGGGCGGCATGCGCCTGGTCGCCAGCAACGCGGCCCAGCACGAACGTCTCCGGGCCCACATCGACCACCTCCAGGACTGGGGCTACTGGCCCGACGACATCCACATGGTCGACCCGGACCACGCGCCCCCGATCACGGTGGACGGCGCGGTCGCCGCGGCCTACTCGCGGCACGCCGCCCGTGTCCACCCGGCCAAGCTGGTCACCGGTCTGGCCCGCGTGGTCGAGGCGCTGGGCGTCGAGATCTTCGAGGACACCCCGGTGACGGAGATCCGGCCCCGTGAGGGGTCCGAGCGTCCGTCCGTGGTCACCGAGCACGGCACCGTCCGCGCCGACCACGTGCTGCGGGCCACCGAGGGCTTCACCTCCACCCTGCGCGGGCAGCGCCGCCGGTGGCGTCCCATGTACTCCTCGATGATCGTCACCGAGCCGATCGCCGCGGAGCTGTGGGAGGACATCGGATGGGAGGGCCGTGAGCTCCTGCGGGATTCCGCCCACTCCTACGTCTATGCCCAGCGCACCGCCGACGACCGCATCGCCATCGGCGGCCGGGGCGCCCCGCACCGCCTCGGCGCCTCCGAGGACAACGAGGGGGCCACCGCGCCCCAGGCCATCGCCGAACTGTGGCGCTCCTTGACCGGGATGTTCCCCGGTGTCGCGGACGCCCCGATCGAGCACGCCTGGTCGGGCGTGCTCGGGGTGCCCCGGGACTGGTCACCGACGGTGAACCTGGACACCGCGTCCGGTCTGGGCTGGGCGGGCGGCTACTCCACCAGCGGCGTCTCCACCAGCAACCTCGCGGGTCGCACCCTGCGCGACCTGGTCCTGGGGCGCAGCAGCGACCTCACCCGCCTGCCGTGGGTCGGGCACGAGGTGCGCGGCTGGGAACCCGAGCCGCTGCGCTGGATGGGGACCCAGGTCGTGCGCGGTCTCTACCGGACGGCCGACCGCCGCGAGTCCCGGACCGAGGGCAAGGGCCACACCTCCCGCCTGGCCGACCTCGCCACGCGCATGCCCGGGAACTGACCCGCCGTCCCCCCGGCCGGGTCGCCGCTCGACCCGCCATACCCTCCCCGCGCACCCCCGCTTCGACCGCCGTCAGTTGCATAAAATTACACTGGCATGCATGATGGTTCAGTCCAAGCGAGTCAGAGAGGGTCTCACCATGGGATACACAGCGGCCATCGCCGGAGCCAGCGGCTACGCCGGGGGCGAGCTGCTGCGTCTGCTCCTGGGACACCCCGACATCGAGATCGGCGCCCTGACCGCGGGCAGCAACGCCGGGACCCCCCTGATCCAGCACCAGCCCCACCTGCTTCCGCTGGCCGACCGCACCCTCGTGCCCACCACCGTCGAGGAACTGCGCGGCCACGACGTCGTTTTCCTCGCCCTCCCGCACGGGCAGTCCGCCGACATCGCCCACCAGCTCGGTGACGACGTGCTGGTCGTGGACTGCGGTGCCGACTTCCGCCTGAACGACGCCGCCGCGTGGGAACGCTTCTACGGCACCCCGCACGCCGGGACCTGGCCCTACGGCCTCCCCGAACTCCCCGGCCAGCGCGACCGCCTCACCGGCGCCCGCCGGATCGCCGTCCCCGGCTGCCACGTCACCGTCGCCACCCTCGGCCTCTTCCCCGGCCTGGCCCAGCAGCTCGTCGAGACCGACCTCACCGTCGTGGCCGTCACCGGCACCTCCGGCGCGGGCAAGGCGCCCAAGCCCAACCTGGTCAGCAGCGAGATCATGGGAGCCCTCAGCCCCTACGGGGTCGGCGGCACCCACCGGCACAACCCCGAGATCGTCCAGAACCTCACCGCCGTCACCGGCGAACCGGTCCGCCTCTCCTTCACCCCGGTCCTGGCACCGCTGCCGCGCGGCATCCTCGCCACCTGCACCGCGCCCCTCAAACCCGGGGTCACCGCCGACCAGGTGCGCGCCGCCTACGAGACCACCTACGCCGACGAACCCTTCGTCCACCTGCTCCCCGAGGGCACCTGGCCCAACACCGCCATGACCCTCGCCGCCAACACCACGCTCGTACAGGTCACCGTGGACCCCGACGCCGGTCGCATGGTCGTCGTCGCCGCCCTGGACAACCTCACCAAGGGCACTGCCGGCGGAGCGGTCCAGAGCACCAACCTCGCCCTCGGCCTGCCCGAGACCACCGGCCTCCCGCTCGCCGCGGTCGCGCCCTAGGGAGTGCCGACATGAGCGTCACCGCGCCCCAGGGCTTCCGCGCCGCCGGTGTGACCACCGGAACCGGCACCGACCACACCCGTGACCTGGCCGTCGTCGTCAACGACGGCCCCGCACGCGCGGCCGGAGCGGTCTTCACCGACCACCCCGAGCCCGCCGCCCCCGTCCTGTGGACCCGGCAGGTCGTCGCGGGCGGACGCGTCCGCGCCGTCGTCCTCCACTCCGGCGGGGCCAACGCCGCCACCGGACCGCTCGGCTTCCAGGCCGCCCACGCCCAGGCCGAGCACACCGCCGACCTCCTGGCCGACTCCGCCGCCGAGGTCGCGCTCTGCTCCGCCGGGGAGGTCGGCACCGTACCGAGGACCGACCCCCTCAACACCGCCGTGGCGGACGCTCTCGCCCAGGCGGCCCGGGGCGGCGGGCTCGCCGCCGCCGACGCCGTCCGCACCGACGACACCGTCGCCAAGTTCGCCTTCCGACGCGGCGAGGGCGTCACCGTCGGCGGCATGGCCAAGGGCCCCGACGCCTCCGTCGGCTCCGCCCTGTGCGTCCTGACCACCGACGCCGCACTCACCCCCGAACAGTGCCAGCGCCTGGTCACCGACGCGACCGCCTCGGCTCTCGCCCCGCTGACCGGCACCAACGACACCGTCCTGCTGATGGCCAGCGGCGCGGCCCCGGTCACCCCGGACGAGCCGGCGGTCGCCCTCCTGCTCACCCGGGTCTGCGAGGAGCTCGCGGCCCAGATCGCGGCGGACACGCCCGCGTCCGTCACCTCCGAACCCGGATCCCCCCAGGACAGGCAGGCCCACCAGTGAACTCCGCGACACCCACCACGCAGGACCAGGCCCAGGCCATGGACAAGGCGGCGCACCTCATCGAGGCGCTGCCCTGGCTCTCCCGCTTCCACGGTCGCACGGTCGTGGTCAAGTACGGCGGCAACGCCATGATCAGCGAGGAGCTCCGGGTCCGCTTCGCGGAGTCCATCGTCTTCCTCTACTACGCGGGCCTGCGCCCCGTCGTCGTCCACGGCGGCGGACCCCAGATCAGCGCCATGCTGGACCGCTCCGGAGTGGAGTCCAGCTTCACCGCCGGGCTGCGGGTCACCACCGACGAGGCCATGGACATCGTCCGGATGGTCCTCACCGGGCAGGTCAACCGCGAGATCGTCGGGCTGGTCAACCAGCACGGCCCCTTCGCGGTCGGTATGTCCGGTGAGGACGCCAACCTCCTCTACGCCGAACGCAAGAGCGTGCAGGTGGACGGCGAGACCGTCGACATCGGCCGGGTCGGAGAGGTCAGCGAGGTCGACCCCGGAGCGGTCTCCGCGCTCATCGCGGACGGCCGCATCCCCGTGGTCTCCAGCGTCGCCCGAGCCGACGACGGCGGCGTCTACAACGTCAACGCCGACACCGCCGCCTCCGCGCTCGCCGTCGCCCTGGGAGCGAGCAAGCTCATCATGCTCACCGACGTCGAGGGCCTGTTCGCGGACTACCCGGCCAACACCGACCTCATCCGCCGCCTCAACGTGGACGAACTGCGCGCCCTCCTGCCCTCCCTCTCCGCGGGGATGCTCCCCAAGATGGAGGCCTGTCTGACGGCGGTCGAGGGCGGCGTGCCCCAGGCCCACATCATCGACGGTCGTGTGCCGCACTCCCTGCTCCTCGAGGTCTTCACCGACCTGGGCGTCGGCACGATGGTCGCCGACGAGGAGCTGGAGGCCGAACTCCTCTCCGGGAACGGCCACTACCCGCGCCCCTGGCGCCCCACCCACACCTCCGAACCGAACACGGGAGACCACAAGTGACCAGCAGCGACCTGAGGGAGCGCTTCGCCGCCTCGCTCATGCCCAACTACGGCGTGCCGCCGGTGGCCCTGGCCCTCGGGCGCGGCTGCGAGGTCTACGACGCCGACGGCCGCCAGTACCTCGACCTCATCGCGGGCATCGCCGTGTCCAGCCTGGGTCACGGCCACCCCGCCCTGGTCAAGGCGGTCGCCCACCAGGCGGCCACCCTCGCCCACACCAGCAACCTCTTCGTGCACGAGCGCGAGGTCCAGCTGGCCGAGCGCCTGGTCGAGCTGGTCGGCGGCGACGCCAAGGTGTTCTTCGCCAACTCCGGAACCGAGGCCAACGAGGCCGCGCTCAAGCTGGTCAAGCGCGCCGCCGGATCCGGCCGCCACTACTTCGTGGCCGCCGCCAAGGGCTTCCACGGCCGCTCCGCCGGGGCCCTCGCCCTGACCGGCAAGGACTCCATCCGCGAGCCCTTCGGCCCCTACGGCACGGACGTGCGCTTCGTTCCCCACGGCGACATCGACGCCCTCACCGAGGCGGTCGACGAGCACTGCGTGGCCGTGTTCGTCGAACCCACCCAGGGGGAGGCCGGAGTGGTCCCCGCCCCCGAGGGCTACCTCGCCGGGGTCCGCGCCCTGTGCGACCGCACCGGCGCCGCCTTCGTCCTGGACGAGATCCAGAGCGGCATCGGCCGCACCGGCCAGTGGTTCGCCCACCAGGAGGAGGGCGTGCGCCCCGACGTGCTCACCCTCGCCAAGGGCCTCGGCGGCGGGCTGCCCATCGGCGCCTGCGTCGGCTTCGGCCGCTTCGCGGACGCCTTCCAGAAGGGCGACCACGGCTCCACGTTCGGCGGGAACCCCGTGGCCTGCGCCGCCGCGCTGGCCGTCATCGACACCATCGAGACCGAGGGCCTGCTCGCCCACACCAAGGTGATGGGCGACCTGCTCGCCGAGCAGATCGAGGGCATCGACCACCCCCTCCTGTCCGGACAGCGCGGCAGCGGGCTCTGGCGCGCGCTCGTGCTCACCGGGCCGCACGCCGCGCACGTCCAGGAACAGGCGGCGGTCCGCGGCTTCCTGGTCAACGCGGTCGCGCCCGACGCGATCCGACTGGCCCCGCCCCTGGTGATCACCCCCGAGCAGATCGGTGTGTTCATCGAGGCCCTGCCCACCATCCTCGACGCCGCCGAAGCCGCCGCCACGAAGGAGCAGCAGTCATGACCCGCCACTTCCTGCGTGACGACGACCTCACGCCCGAGGAGCAGACCCGCGTCCTCGACCTGGCCGACGAGATGAAGCGGGACCGCTTCGCGTACCGTCCCCTGGCCGGGCCGCGCACCGTCGCCCTGCTCTTCGACAAGCCCTCGACCCGGACCCGGCTGTCCTTCTCCGTGGGCGTGGCCGACCTCGGCGGCAGCCCGCTGGTCCTGGACTCCGGCAGCACCCAGATGGGGCGCGGCGAACCGCTGGAGGACACCGCCCGCATCCTGGAGCGCCAGGTCGCCGCCGTCGCCTGGCGCACCTTCTCCCAGGCCGACGTGGAGAACCTCGCCCGGCACATCGGCGTCCCGGTGATCAACGCGCTCACCGACGAGTTCCACCCCTGCCAGATCCTCGCCGACCTCCAGACGGTCCGCGAGGTCAAGGGCTTCCTGGCCGGGCTCACCCTCGCCTACCTCGGTGACGGCGCCAACAACATGTCCCACTCCTACCTCCTGGGCTGCGCCACCGCCGGGATGCACGTGCGGATCGGCGCCCCTGAGGGGTTCCACCCGGACGAGGTCGTGCTGACCCGGGCCCGCGAGATCGCGGAGGGCACCGGCGGATCGGTCACCGTCACCACCGACGCCCGGGAGGCGGCCGAGGGCGCCGACGTGGTGGCCACCGACACCTGGGTCTCCATGGGACAGGAGGACGAGAAGGAGGACCGCGAGGCCCCCTTCCGCCCCTACATCGTCGACGAGGCGCTCATGGCCGCCGCCCGGCCCGAGGCCGTCGTGCTGCACTGCCTGCCCGCGTACCGGGGCAAGGAGATCACCGCCGGGGTCATCGACGGCCCCCAGAGCGTGGTCTGGGACGAGGCCGAGAACCGGCGCCACGTGCAGAAGGCCCTGCTCACCCACCTGCTGGAGAGCAGCGACGACCCCGAGTCCGAGCCCGAGACGCGATGAGCCACGACCCCAGCGGCCCGGCCCCCATGACCAAGGCCGCCCGGCACGCCCGCATCACGGACGTCCTCACCCGTGAGGACGTCCGCTCCCAGGGGGAGCTGGCCAAGCGCCTCTCCGAGGCGGGGGTGCAGGTCACCCAGGCCACCCTCTCCCGGGACCTGGACGAACTGGGCGCGGTCAAACTCCGTACCGCCGACGGTCACCTGGCCTACGTGCTCCCGGGGGAGGGCGGCGAACGCCTCCAGCGCACCCGCCCCGACACCCTCAGCCTCGAACAGGTCTCCGGGGCCCGCCTCACCCGGCTGGCCGAGGACCTGCTCGTCTCGGCCGAGGCCTCCGCCAACATGGTCATCGTGCGTACCCCGCCGGGGGCCGCGCAGTACCTCGCCTCGGCCATCGACCACACGGACTTCCACGCCATCCTGGGGACCATCGCCGGGGACGACACCATCCTGGTGATCTCCCGCGACCCGCGGGGCGGGGAGGACCTGGCCGCGGCGCTGCTGCGGCTGGCCGACCGCAGACCCTGACGGCACGCGCCGTCGCACCCCGGCTCCGGACGGCCCAGGCGCCGTCCCGCACCACCCGAAACGTCACGAAGGAGACCACGATGGCCGACCAGCCCGAGGCCCTGCGCCTGTGGGGCGGCCGCTTCGAGGGCGGACCGGACCAGGCCCTGGCCCGCCTCTCGCTCAGCACCCACTTCGACTGGCGCCTCGCCCGCCACGACATCGCCGGATCGCGGGCCCACGCCCGCGCCCTGCACCGCGCGGAGCTGCTCACCGCCGACGAACTCGACCGCATGATCGCGGGGCTGGACCGGCTGGAGGCCGACGTGGCCTCGGGGGACTTCACCCCCGTGCTGGAGGACGAGGACGTGCACACCGCGCTGGAGCGCGGGTTCATCGAGCGGGTCGGAGCCGAACTCGGCGGACGGCTGCGCGCCGGGCGCTCCCGCAACGACCAGATCGCCACCCTGGTCCGTATGTACCTGCGGGAGGAGGCCCGGTCCATCGCCGACCAGCTCCTCGACCTCGTACGCGCCCTCGCGGACCAGGCCGGGGCCCACCCCGACGCCGCCATGCCGGGCCGTACCCACCTCCAGCACGCCCAGCCCGTCCTGCTCGCCCACCAGCTGATGGCGCACGCCTGGCCGCTGGTCCGCGACGTCGAACGGCTCCGGGACTGGGACCGCCGCGCGGCCGTCTCCCCGTACGGTTCCGGTGCCCTGGCCGGGTCCTCCCTGGGCCTGGACCCGGAGGCGGTCGCTGACGAACTCGGCTTCCCGGCGTCCTCGGAGAACTCCATCGACGGCACCGCCGCCCGCGACGTCGTCGCGGAGTTCGCCTTCGTCACCGCCATGATCGGCGTGGACCTGTCCCGGCTCTCGGAGGAGGTCATCCTGTGGGCGACGAAGGAGTTCTCCTTCATCACCCTCGACGACGCCTTCTCCACCGGCTCCTCGATCATGCCGCAGAAGAAGAACCCCGACGTGGCCGAACTCGCCCGGGGCAAGGCCGGCCGACTGGTCGGTGACCTCACCGGCCTGCTCACCACCCTCAAGGGGCTCCCGCTCGCCTACAACCGGGACCTCCAGGAGGACAAGGAACCGGTCTTCGACGCCGTGGACAGCCTGCACCTGCTGCTGCCCGCCATGACCGGCATGGTCGCCACGCTCACCTTCCACACCGACCGGATGGCCGAACTGGCCCCGCAGGGATTCTCCCTGGCCACGGACATCGCGGAGTGGCTGGTCCGTGAGCGCGTCCCCTTCCGTGACGCCCACGAGATCGCGGGTACCTGCGTTCGGGTGTGCGAGGAGCGCGGGATCGACCTGCCCGAGCTCACCGACGCCGACTTCGCGGAGATCTCCGAGCACCTGACCCCGGGCGTGCGCGAGGTCCTCACCGTCGCGGGCTCCCTGGCCTCCCGCGCGGGCCGGGGCGGGACCGCCCCCGTCCGCGTGGCGGAGCAGCTCGACCGGCTCCGCGCCGACGTCGAGGAGCACCGCAAGGCCTTCACGGCCTAGATCGTTGGTGTGCAATGTGTGCCCCGGTCAGTGGTCGTAGGTGATCCACGACCCCCTGACCGGGGCGCCGATCCGCCAGTGGTGCCGGATCACCGGGTTCATCGCCGGACGCGTTGGCACATCTCGGACCGGAGCGGTCCCCACCGGTGCGGCCCGGCGGTGTCGCGGCCCCGTCGGCCGTCCGCCGGACGGGCCGGATCAGTCCGAGCGGCGGGCGGCCCAGACGGAGCGCACGGTACGCACCGTCAGGTCGTCCCGGTGCGCGATCCCGCTCGGGTCCCCGCTGTCCAGCAGCCGGTCGAGCGCGGTCAGGTCCTCGGGCACCAGCGCGTCGACCACGCTCTCCCTCAGGCGGCGGAGGCTGGTGAGCGCGTACTCCACGACCACCGGGTCTCCGGAGCCCTCCAGCTCCGCCGTCAGGGTGCGTTCACCCTCGACACGGAACCCGTTGGCGGTCAGCTTCTCGGCCCAGTCCGCGCCCCGGTGCGGCACGTGACCGGTGTGCCACCGGTCGCTCACCGCGTGCAGGGCCTCCTCCAGCCCCGGTCGTTCCGCCGGGGCGTCCTCGGGCAGGAACCGAGGGAAGCCCGAGAGCTCGACCAGGGCGAGCAGCCCTCCGGGAGCGAGCAGGTCGCGGGTCCGGCGCAGGGCGAGGTCGGGGTCGGCCATGTGGTGCAGGGAGGCCGAGGCCCACACCAGGTCCGGTGAACCGAGGTCGGGCCAGTCGGCCTGGTCGAGGTCGGCCAGGAGCGTGCGCACGCGGTCGGCCACCCCGGCCTCCCGGGCCTTCGCCCGCAGCCGGTCGAGGTGCTCGGCCGAGGAGTCGACGGCGGTCACGCGCGCCTCCGGGAAGCGGGCGAGGAGCGGGAGGGTTCCGGCCCCGGTTCCGGCCCCCAGGTCGACGATCTCGCGCGGGTCTCCCACCAGGGGCAGCCAGGCGATGACGTCGTCGGTCAGCGGGGCCGTCACCCGTGCGTCGAGGTCGAGGATCAGGGCCTGGTCGTGCGCGCCGCGCTCGTGCGCGTGTTCCGTGGTGTGGCCGTGCCGGTCGTGTGCCGAGTGGTGTCCGTGCTGCTTGTGAGAGTGCGTCATGCGGCCAGGCTAGGCCGACCTTGCGTCAGTGGCAGCACTTCTTTCGCCAAAGGCAAGAGAGTCTCCTCGGGGGGTGCCGAACGCGCAAGTCCGTCCGCCCAGGTTCAGGAGGGTGAGGTCTCGGCGCCGCCCCGCTGGTGGCCCCGGCGCGCGTCGCGGTCGAAGATCCCGAGGATCTCGCACGGACCACCCTCGGCCCCGATCGCGTGCGGAAGCATGGTCGGGAACTCGGCCGCCTGGTTCGTTTCGATCCGGATGCGCCGGTCGCCCAGGAGGAGCACCGCGGTTCCGGACAGCACGACCAGCCATTCCCGCCCCGGGTGCGCCCGCATCCGCGAGGGCTGGTCCGGCGGGGGGTCGGTCAGCCTCTGCCGCATGACGGTCATGCCGGGGTCGGCCCGCACCGGCCACCGGAGCGTTCCGTGGGCACCGTCCACCATCGGGCTGGAGACGACGTCGTCGGTGGCGCTCTCCACCAGTTGGTCCAGGGTGGTGTCCAACGCCCGGGCCAGGGTCACCAGGCTGTCCAGGGCCAGCCTCCGCTGCCCGTTCTCGATCCGGCTCAGGGTGGACTGGCTCAGCCGGGCCCGAGCGGCCAGCTCCTCCAGCGACCACCCCTGCGCCACCCGGAGGGCGCGGATGCGTCCCCGCACCAGGCGGTCCAGGTCTCGGTCCTCTTGCGTCATGGGCAGCAGCCTATGTCCTCGACGCATGGAACGCGGCGAGGTCGGACTTAAGCCCCCATCGTCTGACATGCGTGTACACACCACCCCAAGGGCGCGCGACGTGCCCGTGCCCGCGAGCGAATCCAATCTCCGATTCCCCACGCGCCCGGGGGAAGAGTGCGGTAGCGTCCTGAGTCTGCGGACACCGCACGTGTTTCCATCTGCGCGTACCGTGACGACCCGTGCGGGGACCGGCACGCACCAGGCGTGGTCTCCGGTGCCCGCGTCGAGTCCGTGGGAGGAGCGCAGTGGGTCAGCCAGTGAGCACGGGTCGCGGGCCCAGGTCCGGTAGCGGGCCAGGAATCAGAACACAGCTCAACCGAATCGTGCTGATCCCCAGTATCACCTTTCTCGCGCTGTTCATCCTGCTCAGCACGGCCACCCTCGCGCAGGCGCTGTCACTGCACCACTCCGTCACCGACGGCCGTGCGGGGGCCGACCTCGCCGGGGCGCTCACCGCACTCCAGGACGAACGCCGACTCAGCGTCGACTTCGTCACCGACCCCGGAGGCGAGACCCGTCAGGCGCTCGTCGAGGCCGCGCGAACGACCGACGAGACCCTCGCCCAGCTCCGCCAGGTACGCGAGACGCTGGAGGGCGAAGGAGACGAGCCCGAGGCGCTGGCCCTGGCGTTCTTCGGCTCCCTCGAGGACGTGCAGGCGCTGCGTACCGACAACCTCGCCGACCCCGGCGCGGTGGCCGACGTCCTGGACACCTACACCGGCGCCGTCGAGCAGGGCATCCGGCTCTACTCGACCACCGTCCAGGGCCTCGACGACGGGCTCGTCTCCGACGCCGCCTCCGAGGCCGACAACCTCCTGTGGGCCCAGGAGAGCTTCGGCCACGCCGACGCCGTCATCACCGCCGTGCTCGCCGAGAACGACCTCACCCGCTCGCACCAGGCCGAGATCGCCTCCCTCACGGGGGACACGCGCCGCAGGCTGAGCGCGGAGGAACCCCCCGACGAGCTCTCCGAGGGGCAGGGGCCCGTCGCCCGGGCCGAGACCGGCACGGACACCGCGGAGGCCGCCGAGGAGGACCAGGCCGCCAGCGTCGAGCGGATCACCCGCGGCGCCGCGTGGGCGCGGGCCATGGGGGTGGCCGACACCCTCGTCCAGCACGAGGCACCGGTGGAGGTCGACCCCATCACCGGGGAGCTCCACCGCGACCACGCCCCGCCCGCCGGCCTCGGCGCCTGGCGCGAGGCCGCCGACGAGGTCAACGCCGGGCTGACGGAGGTCACCACGGACAGGGTGGACAGCGTGGTGACCTCCACCGAGGAGGCCAGCTCGTGGATGTTCACGATGGCCCTCGGCGGCGGCATCACCTCGCTGTTCGCGGGAACGGTCGCCTACGGGGTGGCCGCAAGCTCCGCCAGCCGACTCACCTACCGACTGGCCAGGCTCCGCGCGGAGACGCTCGGGATCGCCCGCAGCGACCTCCCCCGAATCGTGCGCCGCCTGGAAGCGGGCGAGAGCGTGGACCTCGACACCGAGATGAAGCAGCTCGACCACGGCACCGACGAGGTCGGCCAGGTGGCGGACGCCTTCAACATCGCCCAGCGCACCGCTGTCGGCGCCGCCGTCAAGCAGTCCGACATCCGGGCGGGCGTCAGCCGGGTCTTCCTCGGCATCGCCCACCGCAACCAGTCCCTGGTGCAGCGCCAGCTCCAGCTCCTGGACCGGGTGGAGCGCGAGGAGGAGGACCCGGACCTGCTGGAGAGCCTCTTCCAGCTCGACCACCTCGCGACCCGGGGCCGCCGTCACGCCGAGAACCTCATCATCCTCGGCGGCGCCCAGCCCGGACGGCGCTGGCGCCACCCCGTCCCCCTCGTGGACATCCTGCGCGGCGCCATCTCCGAGACGGACGAGTACGCCCGCGTCGAACTCACCTCCGTGCCGGACCTGTCCCTGGTGGGAGCGGTCGTCGCCGACGTCATCCACCTGCTGGCCGAGCTGGTCGAGAACGCCACCGCCTACTCGCCACCCCACACGAACGTCACCATCGCCACCGACAACGTCCCCAAGGGCGTGGTGATCGAGATCGAGGACCGGGGCCTGGGGATGACGGAGGAGGTCCTGGACGAGAACAACGCCACGCTCGCGGAGGCACCCGAGTTCGACGTCATGACCCCCGGGACGGACGGCCGCCTCGGCCTGTTCGTCGTGGCCAGGCTCGCGCTCAAGCACGAGATCGGGGTGCAGCTGCGGCACTCGCCCTACGGAGGCACCCGCGCCGTGGTGCTCGTGCCCAGCGCCCTGGTGGTCTCCAGCGGCGGTGCGCCGGTGGAGCGTCCCCGAGCGGCGGTGCTCGCCCGCTCCGGATCGGTCCGCCCGGAACCCCACGCGGGTACCGAGCACGACGACCCCGCCGACCTGCTGGCGGCCGAGGCGGGCCCCCGGCACGCCCGCCCGGTCCTGCGGTCGGTCCCCGAACACGACGACCGGCCCGCGGACGAGACGGGCGACCACGTTCCCCACGGGCCGCTGCTGCGCCAGGTGCCGGACCTGACACCCGAACCCGAGCCGACCCCCGAGCCCGCGCACGGGCCCGGCGAGGAGCCCGGCCCCACGGGCCACGCGCCCCTGCCCCGAAGAGGAGGAGACGAGACGACGATCGGGACCAGACCGGACCGGGCCGGACTGCCACGGCGCAGGCGCCAGGCCAACCTCGCACCCCAGCTCCGCGACGACCCCTCGACCGGCGCGGATCCGTACGACACCGAACCGGTGTCGCAACGCAGCCCCGAACAGGCACGCCGCATGATGGACGCCTTCAGCGCCGGAACCCGACGCGGTCGAGCCGAGGAGATCGGCCACGAAGGGCTCGGGCACAGCAGTGATGACCAGGTCGGTGCAGGCGCCGACGACCACACAGGAGAGAGCGACTGAGATGGTGGGCATGAGCAAGGCCGCGGACAACCTGGACTGGCTCCTGGACGACCTGGTCGACCGTGTCGTGGGAGCCAGCCACGCGATCGTGCTGTCGGCCGACGGACTGCTGCTCGGACGCTCCCGGGGACTGATCTCGGACGACGCCGAGCATCTTTCCGCGGTGGCCTCCGCGTTCCAGAGCCTGGCCCGGGGCACCGGGCGCCACTTCGGCGGCGGGGACGTCCGTCAGACCGTGGTGGAGATGGAGCACTCGTACCTGTTCGTCACCGCGGCGGGCACCGGGGCCTGTCTGGCCGTCCTGGCGACCGAGGACGCCGACGTCGGACTGGTCGCCTACGAGATGAACCTCCGGGTCAAGAGGGTGGGTCAGTTCCTCACCGCGCCGCCACGACGGCCGGGCCACCTCACGGCCATGGGAGGCGGGAGCTCGTGAGCACCCCTGGTGAACAACGCGGCGGCTCGCTGTCGAGCGTGCCGCCCGTGAGGGAGGGGGAGGGCGTGGGCGGTCCCACACGGCGCGCACACCCCACCTGGCACCGTGGTCGGGGCCACCCCACCTCCGAGGGTCCCGCCGCCGGGATCACGCCGGGGGACGCCCCTGCCGGGCCGCTGGTCCGTCCCTACACGATGACCCGGGGACGGACCCGACCGGGCAGCGCGGGACGCGGACTGGACCTGATCACGATCGTGATGGCGGCCCCCGACCGTGAGGACCGTGCCCGGGACCCCGAGCTCCAGGCGATCCTGACCCTGTGCCGCAGGCCCATTTCGGTCGCGGAGATCTCCGCGCGCCTGGACATCCCCCTGACCGTGGTCAAGGTGCTCCTCGGAGACCTGGTGGCCGAGGGGGACGTCCACACGCGGGCAGCGATGCCCGTGGCCCAGCTTCCCGAGAAGAAAGTACTTCAGGCGGTACTCGATGGCATCCGCAGACTCTGAGAACCGACCGGGAGCGCAGGAGGCGCGTGAGGCGCCGGAGGCGATACCCCAAGCGGTCAAGATCATCATCGCCGGAGGGTTCGGCGCGGGAAAGACGACGATGGTGGCCTCCGTCAGCGAGATCACCCCGCTCAGCACCGAGGAGGTGATGACCGAGGCCAGCCAGGGGGTCGACGACCTCGGGGGAGTGGAGAACAAGACCACCACGACGGTCGCCCTGGACTTCGGTCGTATCACCATCAACGAGGACATCGTGCTGTACCTGTTCGGTACACCGGGGCAGGACCGCTTCTGGTTCATGTGGGACGAGCTGGTGGAGGGCGCCCTGGGCGCCGTGGTGCTGGCCGACACGCGTCGGCTGGACACCTGCTTCCACGCGGTGGACTTCTTCGAGCGCCGGGGCGTGCCGTTCGTGGTCGCGGTCAACCAGTTCGACGGTGCGGCGCACTACGAGGCGGAGGAGGTACGGGAGGCGTTGGACATACCGGCGGAGGTGCCGCTGCTGATGGCGGACGCCAGGGAGCGCGAGTCGTCCAAGGAGGTCCTCGTCCAGCTGGTGACCCACGTCATCAACGGTCGTCGTCCGGTACTCAGCGGTTGAGCGGGCGACCCCGCCAGTCGGAGCCGGGTCGGTCCGTTGTACGTTCAGGAGAAACGCCCGTGAATGTGGTGTTGAACGCTACAATGTCGCGGCAGTGACCACCCGCTTTGACAGCGCGCCCCATCCACTTCTCGTCTGAATCCTGGTATGCGAAACTCTGACCGACTTCCCCCACGCGAACTGCCCAAGCGGCGTTCCGGACGCCACCGCAACCCGCTGTCCTTCGACAACTGGTTCGGTACCCCCACCCTGATCATGGCGGTCCCGGGCACGGCCGAACAGGCCAGGGACGCCGACGGTGAGTTGATCGGTGCCCGAATGGCCGATCTCGTCCGGGCCTACCGCCCCGAGGTGACGATCAGGTTCGGGCACACCGAGGGCCACGAACTGGGTATCGGTGAGGCTCTGGCCGACCTGGAGGAGTCCGAGGGCCGACCGCTCGCCGGTGTCGTCGTCCCCCTGGTCACGGCGCCGCACGGGGGCACCAACGCCGCGATCGAGGCGGCCGTGGCCCACACCCGCGCGGACGTCCGCGTCACCGAGGGGCTGGGCCCGCACCCCATGCTGGCCGAGGTGCTGCACCTGCGACTGGCCGAGGCCGGGTTCGTGCGCGCCGACCGTATGCGCCTGATCAGTGTGACCGCCCGCAACACCACCATGGCCGACGGCGTCGTCGTCGGGGCCGTCGGGGGTGAGGGGGCCGTGGGAGCCGCCGGCGTCACCGCCGTCCTGCTCGCGGCCCGGCTCGGGCTGACGGTGCTCCCGGCGGACCTGGAGAACGAGGCCTCGATCGAGCAGGTCGTGGCCCAGCTGCGCCAGGGCGGCAGCCAGCGCCCGGTCATCGCGCCGAGCGCCCTGGGGCCGGAGGTTCCGCCCCGGTACCTGGCCGACCTCGCCGAGCGCCACGGCGCCCGGCCCGGCGCTCCCCTGGGGGCGGACAGCCTCCTGGGCAAGATCGCCGCGCTGCGCTACGCCGAGGTGCTCAACTCGCTCGGTGTGGAGCAGCCGCCCACCGCCGAGGAGCTGCCCGCCCCGGTGGGTTCCCGACACCGTCCCGAGTCCTGACTCCGCGACACGCCCCGCCAGGACCCCGTCGAACAGGGCCGCCCGGACCACCGGGCGGCCCTGTTCGCGTTGATCGGGGGGTGACCTGCCCCTTCACGTCGGATTCGCCCCTCCTCCACGCGCGCGCCGCGACCGTCCCCACAAGCTCGTATAACTAGTCGTGATTGTTTGACAACGTACGGCAATGATTTTTCGATAGCCTCGGCAGGACCGAAAGCCGCCGCGGCACCTCCCCAGGACGCCCCGGCACCCGCACGGGCTGGAGGGGGCCATGCGAAGAACACACGCGTCCACCCGGACGATCCGCGGGCAGCTCAACCGGATCGTGCTCATCCCGAGCCTGTGCTTCCTCGCGCTCTGGCTCATCGTGGCCACGCTCGGCACGGCTCAGGCCGCGCAGCTGATGAGCGCCGTGAGCCAGGCCAGGGAGGGCACGGAGATCCTGTCCCGGGCCGCGACCGAGCTGCGCGCCGAACGCCGACTGACCATGGTCCACCTGGGAGTCCAGGACGGCGGAGGGGAGGCGACCCGCCAGGACGACCTGGAGGAACAGCGCGACACCACCGACGGTGCCCTGACCGAGGCCGTGGCCCTGGCCGAGAGGCTGGAGGACGGCAGGGACGTCGAGGTGAACCGCAACTCCGCCCTGGTGACCGGAGCCCCCGACCGCCTGGAGGCCCTGCGCTCCACGGTCGACGCCCGCACCGCCAACCGGGGGGAGGCCCTCAGCGGCTACGGCGACCTCCTGGGGACCCTCACCGACACCGTCATCGCGCTGCTGCACACCACCGACGGCGGGGAGAACCTCACCGACGCCGTCCTCACCAGGGAGCTCCTGGCCGCGCGGGAGGAGTACGCGACCGCCGACGCCCTCCTCGCGGGGGTCATCGCGGCGGAGCGGATGACCTACGAGGAGACGGCGCACTTCACCTTCCTCACCGCCTCCTACCGCTCCACCCTCCACACCGTCAGCCACGCCATGCACCCCAGCATCCGCGCGGCCCACGAGGCCCTGGTCCAGGATGACGTGTGGACCAGGGCGGAGGGGTTCAGCCGCAGGGTCGTCACCCGTCCGCCGGTCGCCCAGAACGACGACGCCCTCCCCGGCCAGGAGCCCCTCACCGAGTGGAACTCCGCCATCGACATCGAGGCCAACGACTGGGACACCTCCTCGGCCGTCGCCGCCGGTTCCCTGGACGACATCTCCCGGTCCCAGATCGAACGCACCGTGGACCTGGCCTGGAGCGCCGCCCTGCTCAGGGTCACCCTGGGCGTCGCCGCCGCGGCCGTCACCCTCCTCGGCGGGGTGGTGGCCATCGCGCTCGTGGGCCGCTCCTCGCGCCGCCTCACCGAACGCCTGACCTGCCTGCGCGAACAGATCCTGGACCGGGACGCCGACCTGCCGGAGATCATCGAGCGGGCCCAGCGCGGCGACAAGGTCGACGTGGTGGACGAGCTCCCGGCCCTGGACGAGGAGGGAGACGACGAGATCGGCCAGGTGGCGGACGCCTTCGACAGCGCCCAGATCACCGCGGTGGAGGCCGCCGTCCGCCAGGCGGAGATCCGACGGGGCGCCAACCGGGCCTTCCTGGGGATCGCCTTCCGCAACCAGACCCTGGTCCAACGCCAACTGCGCCTGCTCGACGAGATCGAGTACAGGGAACAGGACCCCGAGGCGCTGCGTCGGCTCTTCCGCCTGGACCACCTGGCCACCCGTGCCCGGCGCTACGCGGACAACCTCATCATCCTGGGCGGCGGCCAGTCCGCCCGCCGGTGGCGTCAGCCGCGCCCCCTCGTGGACGTGCTGCGCGCCTCCATCGCGGAGACCGAGGACTTCGAACGCGTGCGGCTCACGTCCGCGCCCCGGGTGCTCATGCACGGCCAGGTCGTGGCGGACGTCGTGCACCTCCTGGCCGAGCTGGTGGAGAACGCGACCCAGTTCTCGCCCGCCGGGACCACCGTGGACGTCGGGTGCTCCCCGGTCGGGGGCGGTCTGATCGTGGAGATCGAGGACCGCGGGCTGGGCATGTCCGAGCAGGGCTACGCGGCGGCCGAGCGCACGCTCACCCGGCCGCCGGAGTTCGACGTCATGGCCCTGCCCGACGACCCGCGTCTGGGTCTGTTCGTCGTGGCCCGCCTGGCCGAACGGCACGGCATCCGCGTGTGGCTGCACCCCTCGCCCTACGGCGGCACTCTGGCGACCGCGCTCATCCCGGACAGCCTGTTGGAGCCCGTGGACAACCCGGTCCCGGTCACGGGTTCCCCGGCCGGGGTCCCGGCCTTCCCCGGCGCGCTCGGTCACCTGGCGCACCAGGGGCCGACCCAACAGACGGGACCCCAGGGGCCGTTCGGCCAGTCCGGGCCGCAGGGGGTCCCCGGCCACCACGACCGGGCCCCCCGCACCGGGCCCCAGGCGGGGACCGGCCCCCAGGCGCACTCCGGCCCCCAGCCGCAGGTCCACTCAGGTCCCCAGCCCCAGGCGGTGCCCCGGCCGCCCAGCGGCGAGCAGTACCGGGTCGGCGCCTCGGAGCCCCGGAGGCCGTACGGCGCCTCCGGGGGACGGCTCCCGCACCGCCGGTCGGCGCAGCGCGACCGAGGCGGCTCCACCGGGCCGTCCCTGCGCCTCGACTCCGGGGAGCAGGAGCCCCTCGACCCCGCGCCGTCCGACGTCTCGCCCTTCACGACACCACCAGGAGGACACAGTGAGCGCTGAGGGCCGCCACGCCCGTCGCCTGACGGAGCGTGGCGCGGCCGACCGCACCGACGGGAACGGCCCCAGACCCGCCGACGAGGGAGAGGACGCGGAGAACGAGAGGTTCCTGCGGCCCTACGCCGTCGACGTCGGAACCACGGAGCGGGCCGCGCCGCCCACCGCGGACACCGCCGAACTGGACCTGCTCACCCTCGTGGTGGCCGCCCGTACCCCCGGCCGCCACGAGTGGCTGCGCCCCGAGCGGGAGGCCATCCTCAACCACGCCCGGCGGGCCCGGACCGTGGCGGAGCTCGCCGCCGAGGTCGGACTCCCCATGGGCCAGGTGCGTTCGATGGTCACCCGCATGGTCTCCGAGGGATCGCTCCAGTCCTGCGGCCCGTCCCGGCCCCTGGGCCGCGAGGACATCCTGCACGCCGTCCTGGTCGGACTGCGCTCGCTGTGACTCCGGGCCGCGACGCCCGTGTTGCACGTCACCCGGTGCCCCACTCGCGGACACCGGGTTGCTAGCGTGCGCCCATGCGCAGCACCGAACACATCGGCATCATCGGAGCGGGGATCGTCGGACTGGCCCTGGCCCGCCACATCACCCTCCACCGCCCCGGCACCCGAGTCACCGTCCTGGAGAAGGAGAACCGGGTCGCCGCGCACCAGACCGGCCACAACAGCGGCGTCGTCCACGCCGGGCTCTACTACCGCCCGGGATCGCTCAAGGCGACCCTCTGCCGGAGGGGGGTCGGTCTGCTCAGGGACTACTGCGCGGAGAACGACCTGCCCTACGAGGAGGCGGGCAAGCTCCTCGTCGCGGTGAACTCGGAGGAGGAGGCGCGCCTGGACGACATCGAGGCGAAGGCCAAGGAGAACGGGGTCCCCGGGGTCGCCCGCCTCGGCCCCGAGGGGCTGCGGGAGGTCGAACCCCACGCGGTCGGGGTCGGGGCGCTGCACTCTCCCACCACCGCCATCACGGACTTCGTCGCGGTCGCGGAGCAGCTCGCGGACGACGTGCGCCGTTCCGGTGGCCGGGTCCTGCTCAACACCCCGGTCATCGACCTCCGTCAGGACCTCGACGGTACCGAGGCCCTCACCGGGGACCCCAAGGGGGAGCGGGTCATCCACCGGTTCGACCGGATGGTCCTGTGCGGCGGACTCCAGAGCGACCAGCTCGCCCGCATGGCGGGAGGCGGCACCGACCCGCGGGTCGTCCCCTTCCGGGGTCACTACCACGAGCTCGTTCCCGAACGCCGTGAGCTCGTGCGCGGACTGCTCTACCCGGTGCCCGACCCCCGGTACCCGTTCCTGGGCGTGCACCTGACCCGCCACGTGCACGGCGAGGTCATGGCGGGCCCCAACGCCATCCTCGCCCTGGCCCGGGAGGGGTACCGCGCCCGCGACCTGCACGCCCGTGAGTTCGCCCAGACGCTCGCCTGGCCGGGTTTCTGGCGGCTGGCCCGCCAGCACTGGACCGTCGGCGCGCGGGAGACACTGGTCTCGGCCTCCAAGGCGGTGTTCGCCGGGCAGGCCCGCCGCCTGCTTCCCGAGCTCACCGCCGCCGACCTGCGCCCGGCGCCCGCCGGAGTGCGGGCCCAGGCCCTGGGCCGGGACGGCGGCCTCCTGGACGACTTCCACGTGGACACCCACGGCCGTGTCGTGTGTGTCCGCAACGCCCCCTCACCGGCGGCGACCTCGTCCCTGGCGATCGCGGAGTTCCTGTACGACCACCACGTCGGCGGCGCGCGCTAGGCTCCGGCCCTCGGGTACACCTTGGGGGAGCACCCCGGGCCCCGGTCCGCGCGGGGGAGTGCCCGGAACGGACGGGGGAGTACCCCGGCCCTCAGAGCCACCCGGGGGGAACCTCGGGTGGCCCGGGCCCTCCTCCGGCCGGTGTGTCGGAACGGAGTTATCCACAGGTTCGAGGACACTCTGGTTCTGACCGCCCGCCCGGCGGAGCATGGAATCACCGGTCACTCGGGACGGTCCCGAGCCCGCCGGTGGAGGTGACCATGCGTCTGACCAGGTGGGCCTCGACGGCCCTCGCCGTCGTGCTCGCACTCGTTCTCACGGCGGCCGTGTCCGCCGTCGGCCCCCGAGGAGGACCCTTGGACGGATTCACCATCGGCCACCTGCCCGCGAAGGTCGGTCCCCAGGCCTCGGCCTCGGACTTCACCTACGAGTGGGGGGAGGTCTCCTTCACCCAACGGGCCTGGGAACAGGCCAAGGAGGGCGGCGGGTTCGAGGTGCTGCTCCAGGTCCTGGTCCTGAGGAGCGAGCAGCTCACCGACCTGGAGGCGGTCCGTGCCTTCCTCACCCGCTACCACGAGCGCGACGCGGACACCTGGGAGCTCGGGGACTTCGACAACAACGGAACCGGCGGGCTGTACGGCGGCTCCGAGGCCTTCTGGACACCCGCGCCGGGCGTCGCCGTCGAGGTCCGCGACCCCTTCGGCCTCATCGGTGAGGAGGAGATCCTGGCCACCGCGCGCGGAGTGATCCAGGAGAACCCGGCCTAACGCGTCGGCCCGGTGTGCCGGGCCGACGCGTCACCGAGCCCCGGTCGCTCGAGGGCCGGGATCAGCAACCAGCCAGGACCTCACGCAGCGCGGACTCCTCGTCGGGGTCCGCGGTCAGGTCCCACTTGTGCTTGACCTCGATCCAGGACACCACGTAGTCGCAGTGCGAGGACTCCAACGGCGGCATCCAGTTCGCCGGGTCCGCGTCACCCTTGGCCCGGTTGGTCGAGGCGCTCACCGCCCACAGCTGCGAGGAGTCGAGGTCGTTGGCGAACTTCTGACGCTCCTCGGTCGACCAGGCGTGGGCGCCCGACCGCCACCCCTCCTTGAGCGCGACCATGTGGTCGATGTCGATGTCCTGAGCGTCCGTGTAGGTCTCGCCGTCGTAGGCGCTGTACCAGGAACCGGAGGTCGGCTGGCAGGTGTCGCCGGTCCGCACGTCCTCACCGTCGCGGAGCAGCACGACCTGGCGGGTGGAGCAGTTGTCCTGGACCCCGGAGTCCCAGTGGGGGAAGAGGGCGCGGTCGTATCCCGGCGGGTCGTCCTCCTCCTCGATCCGGATCTCCTCCAACCGCTCTCGGGCCTGGTCCACGTCGGCCGAGCTCGACTCGGGGGCACTCTGCTGCTCGACGGCGGGGTCACCCGACTCCAGGTCGATCACGCCCAGCTGTTGCAGGACGAAGGCGGCGAGGACGAGGACGCCGACGACGGTACTGATGATCGCGGTCAGCCGGGAGGTGGGCTTCCCGCCCTTGGCGGGGGTTCGGGGGGAGGATTTCTGGGCCATCAGGGAACTCCAACACTGTCTTGCCTCCCGGGACGGGCGGGTCGTCCGATCCGGGTCCCACCAGCTTGGCCCATCACGGGGCCGGACCGTAACGGCACCGGGGGTCAGTGTTCCCTGGCGGGCCACCGTGGGGCGCCCGGGTCCCAGGGACGGCACCACCGCCCGCAATGCCCCGACCCCGTCAGCTCCGCCTCGTCAGCCCCGCTGTTCCTCACCCGTGGCGCGGCCAGACCACCCGTCCAGAGCGCGGACGAAGCCCTCCACCAGCACGGCGAAACTCTCGTCGACGTCCTCCGGCAGCCCGAAGCCGCCCCGGGTCTCCAGGTCGACGAATCCGTGTACGGCGCTGCGCAGCGCCCGGATGGTGTGCACCATCCGCCCCTCGGGGATCGAGAACCCGCGCAGCACCGCCGCGATCACCTCCACGGGCCGCGCGTAGTGCGTGTGCGCTTCGGTGTCCGACGCCGCCGGGGCCCGTTGGATCGACGCGTAGCGGCCCGGGTGCTCCAGCGCGTACCGCCGGTAGGCGTCGAACACCGCCCGGACGCCCTCCGCTCCCGACCGGCCGACCGCGGCGGACCGCAACCGTTCCGCGAGTTCGGACACGGAGAGCAGGGACACCTCCCGAACCAGCCCGTCCCACCCGTCGACGTGCTTGTACAGACTCGGTGTCGCCACGCCCAACCGCTTGGCCAGGGCCGCCAGGGACAGTGCGTCGAACCCGCGTTCGTCGACGAGCGAGGCCGCCTCCGCCGTGACCACTCCGGGGGTCAGCCCCGCCCTAGGCAACGGCTTCCGCCCGCCTGATCAGGTCCTCCAACGCGGAGACGACGACGTCGGGGCGCTGCGACTGCGCGTAGTGCCCGCACTCGGGGACCATGACCACGCGACCGCGCACCACGGAGGCCACCCAGTCGGCCTCGGCCCGGGGATCCTTCCAGTCGGGGTCCAGCTCACCCATGATCACCACGGCCGGGGCGGTCAGCCCGCCCGCGTCGTCGATCGTCTCGTTGGGCGCCTCGATGGTCCGGGCCACGGCCCGTCGCCGCTCGGCGGGACGGAGCATCGCGTGGATCCGGGCCTTCTGCTCCGCGTGGCCCTCGGGGACGCGCCCCTTGTGCAGGGAGTCGTAGAACAGCGTCAACGCCCGGGCGGTCCAGGGCCCGGAGACGAGGACCCTCAGCGCTGCCCGTGTCAGTCGGCTCACGGCCGCCGGGCGCAGGAACGGTCCGAGCAGGGCGACGCCGGCGACGAGGTCGGGCCGTTCCAGCGCGGCGATGGTCGCGGCGGCGGCTCCCATGGAGTTGCCCGCGATCACCGCCCTCCCGCCGCCGAGCTCCTCGACCAGGGCGATGACGTCACCGGCGGTGGCGCGGCTGTCGTACCGGTCGAAGGTGGCGTCGCTGTCCCCGTGCCCGCGCAGGTCCATGACGGCCACGCGGTGTCCGGCCCGGGCCAGCTCCGCGGCGACGAACCGGAAGGAGGAGCGGTGGTCGAACATGCCGGGCACGCAGATCACGAGGGTGCCCGTGTCGCCCGTCCCGTGGAGGTCGTAGGCGATCCGCCCCTCGGGGCGTCGCAGGTGGTGCATGGCGGTCTCCTTCGTCCGCGGCACGAACCTCGTGGCTCATGCCAGTAGCCATAAAGCTAATGTCATTAGCCAACCACGTCAAGAGCACGGGCTCCACCCGCCGACCGCTGCCGTCCCCGACCGTGTGAACTGGACCGACACCCGGCCGATAGCGTGGTCGTGTGAGGGATATCGGGGTGCCCCGCACGGTCGCCCGCCCTTACACTGCTAGGCAGATCGGGCCGAAGGGCCCGCCTACACAACAGAGAGCCACACAGTGATCGACATCATCGACGAACTCCAGTGGCGCGGCCTGATCGCGCAGACGACCGACCTTGACGCACTCCGCAAGGCGCTGGCCGATGGTCCGATCACCCTCTATTGCGGATTCGACCCCACCGCGGGCAGCCTGCACGTCGGACACCTCACACAGGCGCTGACCCTGGCCCGCTTCCAGCAGGCCGGGCACCGGCCGATCGCCCTCGTCGGTGGTGGCACGGGCCTGATCGGTGACCCCAAGCCCAACGCCGAGCGCCAGATGAACTCGGTGGAGACGGTGAAGGGCTGGGTCGGGAATCTGGCCGGTCAGCTCTCCGCCTTCCTGCACTTCGCCCCGGAGGGCGAACAGGCCGGACCGACCGACGCGATTCTCGCCAACAACGGCGACTGGCTGGGGGAGATCAACGCGATCGAGCTGCTCCGTGACGTGGGCAAGCACTTCAGCATCAACCAGATGCTGGCCCGGGAGACGGTGAAGAGCCGTCTCGACGGTGAGGGCATGAGCTACACCGAGTTCAGCTACGTCCTCCTCCAGTCCTACGACTTCGTCGAGCTGTACCGGCGTTACGGCTGCACGCTCCAGACCGGCGGCTCCGACCAGTGGGGGAACATCACCGCGGGTCTGGATCTGGTCCGCCGGATCGAGGGCAACGAGCCGCACGGCCAGGCACACGGTCTGACCACGAACCTGCTCACGAAGGCCGACGGCACCAAGTTCGGCAAGACCGAGACCGGAACGGTCTGGCTCGACCCCGAGCTGACCTCGCCGTACGCCTTCTACCAGTTCTGGTTCAACGCCGACGACCGCGACGTGATCCGCTACCTCAAGGTGTTCAGCTTCCTCTCGCGTGAGGAGATCGAGGAGCTGGAGCGGCAGACGGAGGAGCGTCCGCAGGCCCGCGCGGCACAGCGCACCCTGGCTGAGGCGCTGACGACGCTGGTCCACGGTGAGGAGGAGACCCGCAAGGTCAAGGACGCCAGCCTGGCGCTGTTCGGCCGCGCGGACCTGTCGGAGCTCGACGGCCGCACCCTGGAGGCCGCGCTGGCCGAGGTGCCCAAGTCCGAGGTCGAGGGTCCGGTCACCGAACTGCTGGTCACCGACCTGTTCGCACAGAGCGGCCTGACGCCCAGCAAGTCGGCGGCCCGCCGCGCCGTCCAGGAGGGCGGTGCCTACGTGAACAACGTGAAGGTCACCGACGTCGAGGCCAGGCTCAGCGAGGAGGACGTGCTCGCGGAGCGCTTCGTCGTGCTCCGCAAGGGCAAGCGCAACATCGGTGGCGTCGTCCTCAAGGGCTGACCCACGGGCGGTCGAGGGCCGGCCTCCCCTTGGGGGGCCGACCCTCGCGTGTCGGTCGGCGGTCGGAACGGGGCGGAGGTTTGCCCTCGGGATGATCCGGGCACGACTGTCCATGTCTGACCACAGCCGACGTTCCGGCGCGAGCCTGGTGTGAGGCCGCGCGGAAGTGCCAGAGGCCCGGATCGCCCTGAGGGCGCCCGTTCCGGGTCCCGGTTTGACGTCCGCACACGATCCCCCTACACTCGAACGAGTCGCTGCGGGACGGCGAGCGAAACCTTCACGGTTTCGGCTCGGCACCGGGCCGCGATCACGACGTCCTCCCGAAACAGAGTGGTTCGAGCAGTCGCTCGGGGCATGTAGGCTCGGG